>CAYWJC010000041.1:0-1624 GCA_964458505.1 uncultured Candidatus Peribacteria bacterium
CCCGATTATACAAAAACTTAAAAATTTCTCAAAAGATTTAAAAAATTTGACAATAATATAATTTTGTATATAAATTATATGAAATTTACAATTAACTAAAATAATATGTCGACATTAGAACATGACTCATTTCACAGGAATCGGGAAGAGAAAAATTCTGCAGAATCACAAGAAAAAAAAGAAATTTGAAGTTTGTCGGTCTGTCAATTAATATCATGAGTAAAGAGCTATCTTAGAAAACTCGAAGAAGAGACTAACAAGATTAAAATAGAATTTACAGATAATGTTAGAGAAAATATCTTATCTGAAATTAACGACAGATTATATTCATCACTAGAAAAAGCAAGAAAAAATCCAAGTTTGAGTGTTACAATTTGAATCGAATGACTTTTACAATTAGAGTGAAAATATGTCAATAAACTAGGTTTGGATGCTATTATAAATGTTTTGATAGTGGAATTCACTGATTTATGATATTCTATTGAAATAAATTATAGTCCTGAAAAACTTGAAAGTAAAGATATTTGAAACAGGATACAGATACCAATAAAAGTTTGAGTACCTCAAGATAAATGTGATGAAATTAGTCTTACAAGGACAAGATTTGAAAAAATTGAATCTGAAAAATTTACAAGAACAATTCAAAGAGCAAAAGCTGCTTAGTAAAACTACTTTTTAAAAAAATCCTCTGAATTATTCAGAGGATTTTTTAGTTACCCATTTTTTGCAAATAAATTACATATATGATAAGATTGTGGTATTAATAGTTAATTATTATCATTATGGCAGACATAAGAAGCTCAGATTTTCCAAATTCCACAAATGAACACATCAATGCTCCTCAAAAAAAAGAATTGGTATCATATTACGAAATCAGAGATTTTTTAAAGAATAACAAATGATTTTCATATAATGAAATTGGTTTATGATTTTACACTATTTACTATAATTGAGAAGAAAGTCATATTTATGTTTCCAAAGATGGATTAGAAAAATTTCTAACCAAAGTCAAATGATATCTTCAATCTTGTTATACTTGAAAAAACAAAGATTTTAAATTGAAAAGAAGCTTCTTTTTTGAAGAAGAAAAAATAGTGAACAACTGACAAGAGATATTTAATGATGAATCAATAAAAGAAATTTTTTGATCTACAAATAAACCTGAGAGGGTTGTTGAATTTTTAAACTATATCTTAGATAATTATACAAACTTAAGGGTTGTAAATATAGAAGAGAGGTATAGAAAAATGACAAAAAAGAAAGAATCAACATGAACAAAACGCCAATTTGCAAAATTAAAAAAAGATGTCTCTCCAAAAAAAACAACATCAAAGAAACCTAAAATTATGGCATCTGTAGACTGATTAATTTTCTAAACGATCTCATCAAGCAAGTCATCGAATTCCTGACTTGCTTTTTTCTTTTCATCAAGTTCAAGTTTTCTGGCCTTAGCAGATATTTCATCAGCCATTGCAAAATTTTCTTGTAATTTTTTTAAATCTCTTTTGGAGATAGGTTTTCTATATCAATGAGAAGACGGTGTAAAATCTCAAAATCACATAATTATAATGTTAAAATTTAATCAGAATAAGCTGTTCTTATTATTGGATCCTGATCGGCAGAC
>CAYWJC010000042.1:0-1627 GCA_964458505.1 uncultured Candidatus Peribacteria bacterium
GAGTTTTGGGGGATTCCCCCAAGTAAAACATTTCAGTAACAAAAAAGGAGAATCTACGATTTTCACATACCACGGCCACCTCGGCCATATAAAACTGCAGAAAAATTGATCGAAATTCGGTCAAAATTCCCCTAAAGGGAAGGTAGTAAACCGTAGAAAGAAAGGACCCCACGGGGGTCCTTTTTAGTATTTAAAATAAATAATCTATAATTCAAAATAACTAGATTGTATTTTAATTATTTGATTTATTTATGTATTTATTTAAACTAATAGAATATTTAAAATTAATAAAAAAATTATGAATTACTATGAGGAAAGTCTTAAATTACACGAAAAGTTAATCGGAAAACTTGAAACTGTTTCAAAAATCCCATTGAATACAAAAGAAGATCTAAGCCTTGCTTATACTCCAGGAGTTGCGGCAGCTTGCCTAAAGATTGCAGAGAATAAAGGAGATGCTTATAAATATACATTAAAAGCTAATACTGTTGCTGTAATTTCTGATTGAAGTGCCGTACTTTGACTTTGAAACATTTGACCTGAAGCATGACTCCCGGTTATGGAAGGAAAGTGTGTTTTATTTAAGGAATTTGCCTGAGTAAATGCTTTTCCACTTGTGATAAATACTCAAGATACAGAAGAAATAATAGCTTTTTGTAAAGCTGTCGCACCAACTTTTTGATGAATTAATCTTGAAGATATTTCGGCTCCAAGATGTTTTGAAATCGAAGAAAGACTGAAAAATGAGCTTGATATCCCGGTTTTTCATGATGATCAACATTGAACAGCTATAGTTGCACTTGCTTGACTTATTAATTCATTAAAAATTACAGGAAAGAAAAAAGAAGAAATAAAAGTTGTTATCAATTGACCATGAGCAGCTGGAACAGCAATTCTAAAACTTTTGAAATTATATTGAATTGGTCATATTATAGCTTGTGACAGCAAGTGAATAATTTCAAAAGAAAGAACTGATTTGAATAAAGAAAAATTGAATTTATTAGAAATCTCAAATCCTGATAATTTATCATGAAGTCTTAAGGACGCCATAAAATGAGCAGATGTTTTTATAGGAGTGAGCATTGCAAATGCTATTACAATAGATGATGTAAGAAATATGAATAAGGATGCAATCATATTTGCAATGGCAAATCCAATTCCGGAAATAATGCCCGAGGAAGCTAAATTGGCTTGAGCAAGAATCATAGCTACCTGAAGATCTGACTTTCCAAATCAGCTTAATAATGTACTTGTTTTTCCTTGAATTTTCAAATGAGCTTTAAAATACAGACTTCATAAAATAACAGATCAAATGAAAATCAATGCAGCTGTTGCTTTGGCTGGCTATGTTGATAATGTCTCAGAAGATAAGATTATCCCAAACCCACTTGATAAAAAGGTTGCTGATATTATAGCCGATAGTTTGATAAAGTAATTATTTAGTTGACATAATAAAAAAAATATGTATAAAAATACATATTTTTTTTATTAATTTCATGAAAACTAAATTTGGAGAGAAATATTTTTGATTAGATGATATGAAACAAAGAATTTCCTTAATAAGAAATGAATATCAGGTTTTAAAAACTGTGAATATTGTCTGAAAACAGATTGATCATGTTTTATG
>CAYWJC010000043.1:0-8339 GCA_964458505.1 uncultured Candidatus Peribacteria bacterium
GCAGGATTGACTAATCCAAATGAATTATTAATTTATTTCTTGCATGAAACTTTACGAAAATACTTTAAAAATCTTAAAAGATTTGAATATCCCTTTTGATGAAATAAATCATGAAGAAAGTCACAGTTGCGAACAATCTAGGGAATTTAGACATAATGCATGATTAGAATGACTTTGAAGTAAAAATATAGTATTTCATGCGAAATGAAAGTTTTATCTTGTGACAACTTATTGAGACAAACAAATAAAAGCAAGAAATTTCAAACATGAATGGGGTACGAAAGATATAAGATTTGCAAATGGTGACGAAATTTATTCTTGCCTTTGAGCTAAAATTGGCTCCATCCCACCTATTTGATTCCTAAATTCAGAAATTCCGATATTTGTAGATTCAGAAATCTTTGAAAGCAAGTTTTTCATCTTTAATCCATGAGATCCGAAAAAAAGCATCAGAGTTACCACAAATGATCTAAGATCAATCTATGATAAACTTAAAAACCCAATAAGATATTTCATTCATACTGAAGAAAATTTTCAGATAAATCAGGAGATTTAAATATAATTTAAAATAAAAGCTTGATATCAAGCAATTCATATAAACTATATATGAATTAAGCTTGAATTAAGCTTTTATATTATAATACAATTGTGATTTGTTATGTGTGTTTATATTTATTGATATCAATCATTTTGTACATAACAAAGGCAAAAAAAGTAAATTTTAAGTTTGATTTATAACAAAAAAAATATATATTACGGCAGCTTTATTTTTAATATAAAATTTATGGCAAGAAAAAAAACAGAATTGGTATGTTTGTATTGAGATGATGTTAACGAGTTCATTAAAACATTAACTTCAATATCTCAAATAAACAGAATCCAAATAATTTGCCTTCTAAGGCAAAATAAGACAATGCCAGTTAATGACATTGTTGAAAAATTGAAATTAAGACAAAATCTTGTTTCTCATCATCTTTGAGAATTAAAGAAAGTCGGAATTTTAGAAGCAAAAAGAGCATGAAAACAAATTTTTTATTCAATAAACGAAGAATTCTATAAAAAATTTGTGGATTGAATGGATGAATTTTTTAAATGAGAAATAAAATAATCAGCTAAAAATTACTCAACATTGAATCTGATATTTTCTTCAGAGACAATTTCTCAATTTTTAATAAGCTTTAAAGAAAGCTCATGATTTCAAATTTGTAGAGGAATAAAAATATCCTCTACTTTTTTATTGTTTAAAAACCAAAAATACTTATCAAAATCAATGTTTGTTTGAAAATTTAATTTAATTTTTTGATTATCAATTGACTTAAACGGATCAATTTTATATTTTTCATTATTTAATGGATTTGTGATTTCAAGATATTTTTTTGAATTTTTAATGAAAATATTTGTATTTTTTTGGCTTTCGGAAATTTCCAAATAATTTACAATTCTTCAGAAAAGCTCTCATGCTCAAGTACCTCCGCTTACTCATTTCATATTGCTTCAATCTTTATTTCAAGCCCAGACTCAAATTATGTAATTATCTGTATATCAGATTGACCAATTATCACGGAAATTCCTTGATGTTCAGGTTTTTACAAATATATTTTTGTCATCAAAATCAAGAGCTGAGTTCACAGGATATCAAGGAAGCTTGGATTGTCTATCTTTCAGAATTTCATTTATCATATCAGTAAATTTTTTTTCAATCATTTTTTTGCACTTCAATGGCTTATCTTTTATGAATTTTATTTCACAGAAATTTCAGTCATTCGGAAAAATGCTATATGCTTGAAGTAGTTCAAATAAGCTAACTTCTCAAACTCATAAAGTAAGAGCAAGTCAATAATGTTCAGCATCCTTATTTAAAGATTTTATTCAAAGTTCTTGCAAGAAATTAAGAAGGTTTTTTACTCCAACTTTTTCAAGTGTTTTCACTGCAGGAACATTAATACTTTGAGCTAAAGCTTCAGCAACCGTTACCTCTCATTTAAATTGGGTAGAGTAATTTTTTGGCTGATATGAATATCATTCGCTTGTACTGTAATTTACAGGTAGATCAAGAATTGTATCTTCAGGGATTATTCCAAATTTTATAAATGAAAGCAGGTATGTGAAAGGTTTAATTGTAGATCAAGGCTGTCTTAATGCAAGGGTTGAATTGACTTGTCATTCTTTTTTCGAATAATTTATTCATCAAATCATAACTTTCAATTCTCAGGTCCTTCTTTCGACAATTAATATTCAATAGTCATTCACATTTTTCCAGGAAAGGTCAAAAATCGCATTTTTTCAGATTTCTTCGATTTTTTGAGTTAAATTGTAGTCGATTGTAGTGACGATTCCAAACTCTAGATTATTTTCAATCCCGGGATTATTCTTGATAAAATCAGTAATATAAGGAAGTTTATTGGAATGTTCTTTTAAGAAGACTATTTTTTCATTTTTTATAGATTCAAATTCCTCTGAAGAAATCAATTTATTTTTCTTTAAATAATTTAGAATCAAATCAAATCTTTTTTTAAAATTTGATACATTTTTATAAGGATCGTATTTCCTTATGTTTTTTGGAATGACAATAAGGACAATCTGTTCCGCTTTTGTTAGATTTTCAGGATTCTTTCAAAAATAATATAAACTTGCAGATTTCAATCAATAATTAAGATATCAGAAATACATTTGATTTATATATTTTTCAAGAATCTCATTTTTACTGTAAATATTATTAAGTCTTACAGCATATAAAAATTCCAAAGTTTTTTTGGAAAATCATCTGCTCGAATTCAGCCAAAGATTATTTCTGATATATTGGGATGATATTGTTGATCCTCATTCTATTATTTTTCAATATCTTATATTATTCCAGGTGCTTCGCAATATTCACCTTAAACTAATTCAATTGTTCTCATAGAATCATTTATCTTCTATGTTTACAAGAGCTTTTTTATAAAAATCAGGAATATCTTCTATTTTTATTTCTCGATGCCTTATTTTATTATCTTTAATTAATTCTCAAATTTCAATCTGATTTGAATCATGGATAATTATTGAATTTGGTAGTTTTTTTAGTGGAATATTTAAAAAATAACTAATATATGCAAATATTAAAAGTGCTACAATAAAAATATATAACAATATTTTTTTGATTTTGCTCATAATTTAAAAAAAATTATTTTTAAAATTATATCAATTTCCTAAGCAAATAAAAATCAGTTTACGATTTCAATTTGATTTTTGGATAAAAGGCATAAAATCATCGAACAACAAAAATAAAAAATAGCCTTAATGGGCTTTAAAAGGAGGCATGTATGTCTGTAATTCTTTATTCAGCGCTTTCGTTCATCGTTGCTACCATATTCTTTTTAATCGGTTTTTTTTGTTCCATTGAATCTAAATGCTACGATATTATCGGAGGCTTGATCAGTTATTCCGAATCAAATCTTGGCATTTTGATTTTAGTCTGGTTTTTATTGATTCTTTCTTTTCTTATCAGGGATCGGCTTAAAAAGGAAAAGAAAGAAGAAAAAATGAACCAAAAGGAAGAAAAAGAAATTGATTTAAAAAATGAATATTTCAAGGATGATCAAAGACCGAGGTCAAGACATTAGAAACAGATGTACAGAAAAATAGGGCTTGCCCTATTTTTTTGCAAATATCAAAATATAGATATAATAATGCAAATATATATTAAAAAAAATCATATGAAAGATATTAAGTCATTTTTTTTAAATTTAAACAAAAAATACCTTTATGTTCTAGCTTGAGGTATTTTATTTTTATTGATAATGGTTTGAACTTATTTTTGATATAAAATGTATCAAAAATATTTTTCAGTTCCTGAAGTTTCATGAGCTAATTTTTCTCTTGAATACAGAAAAATTCCATTCGATGTAAAAGAACTTACAATAACTTTTACAACAGACCTGAAAAAGGATTCTATAAATCAAAAAAGTATTGCACTGAGTCCTTTTATAGATTGAAAAATCGGACTTAAAAATAAAAATACTATCTCATATTCCCTGAATCAGAAACTTGAAATCTGACAAGAATATTCTCTCACCATCAGTAAAGAAATCGAATCTGTTTATTGAGTGAAGTTGAAAAATGACTTTACGATTGTGTTTGAGGCTATTTCTGGAGCCAAGGTCACAAAAATCATTCCTGATAAAACTCTTGACAATATTTCCCAAAATCTGATGGTTCTTTTTAATATTCCAATAATTCCTTTAACTAGCCTAGATAACAAAGATAAAATTCCTTGTCCTGTAGAAATTACTCCTAATATAAAATGAAAATGTAGATGGACCTGATGAAATATGGTTGAATTTATTCCTGATTGACATTGGCAATGAGCAACAGAATATAAAGTAAAAATTGAGTCATCAAGCTGACTTTTATATCCGTTAAACGAAAAAAAGGAAATATCATTTAGAACTCCACAACTTCAATTTTTTGCTGATAAGGAATTTTCACCTAAACATGATATTTTTTTAAGATCGAATTTTCCTATAAAAAAAGAAGATATTGAAAAATCCATAATCCTTGCTCAATGACAAAATAGATTAAGTGCAAAATTGGAAAGTGTTGAAAATAGTGAGAATAGGTTTAAATTGAAAATATTAAATTGAAACTATATTTACGGGAAAACATATAATTTGGTCATTCCAGCTTGAACCATGTCCAAATATGGAAATCTTCCGATGGATAATCCTATAAATTTTAATTTGAATACATCTAATTTTTTAGAAACAGTCGAAATTGTTCAGAATATTAAATCTGAAACTTGAGCTATAATTGATACTGAAATATATTCAAATTCAAGCAATATACCGAATAAAAACCTATTTTTTAAATTGAGCTTTGATACTGATATAAACTTAGATAAATGACAGTTCTATTTTTCTGATAAATCTTGAAAAAATCTTGTATCAAACGTAAAATATTGAATCGAAGAGGTTTTTGAAAATGATAGACATATAGAAAAACAAAGTAAGAAAATAATAATTCTGACTTTAAGCGGTGATCTGACAAACGATACCAACTATACTTTGACAGTGCTTAAAAGAGCTAATGCAAATTTAGAGAAAGATGAAGTATACAATTTTCATACTGCCCCAAAATTCGTACTTTCTGATTTCAAATATCTTGATAATACAAGAGCTTGCGTTTATTTCAATAACAATCTGCAAGGATATTGAGAATGACAATATTATAATTTTTATGACACAAAAATAGATGTGAATCAAAAGTTGATTTCCACAAAACCAACTTCTGTTTTCAGATGAATAAGTTTAGATATGCCAAAAAATTACGATAAACCCGACATTCTTCAAAATTGTGAGAAAAAGACTGGACTTAAGGCATATATTGTTAATTTAAGACTTGATCCTAATGTGGATTATGAAGTTAATTTCAACGCTTGAATGGTCGATGAATTTCATAACAAACTTGAAAAGTCAAATACATTTAAAGTTCGTTCTTGAAATATAAAATCTGAAGACAAATATGTATATAGTTCATTTACAAAAACATCAAATGTTATTCCTTCTGATCTGGCTCAAGTTATTGATTTACAAACCATAAATACGTCAACGCTTGATGTTGAGATATGTGAACTTGATCCTGTTTGATATTGAAGGTTTTTAAATAATTATTGGGAAAGATGATATAAGCCCGAATGTGTGAAATCTATAACTAAAACATTGAACGTAAAAAATAAGAATTGGATTTTATCACACAATAAATTTGATATTGAAAAGGATATAGTATGAGGTAAGATTAATTCTCCGATATATATAATCAGATCCACTTTAGATTGAGATTATGAACCAAAAGATTGAAAAAATTTCAGTCAAGTTATTGTCAGATCAAATCTTTCCTTGACCCTAGAAAGTGCGAACAATAAAAACATAATATTCGCATCAAGTCTTGATTGAAAGGATTTACCAAGTAATTTGACATTTGATGGTTATGAAGCATCTTGAAATACATATATTTATAAATGAAAGATAAATGCGAAGTGGATTGCTGGCAAAAAAACATATGAACTTCCATATATAAATAATATTATGGTAGCAAAAAATGATAAATATTATTCGATAATAAATATAGATAATGATCAAACGTCGAATTATGATTTCAAATATGTTGCATGAGTAAGCTCATCAACAAAAGATTTCTTATATCTTTATACAGAAAGGCCTCTTTACAAGCCGGGAGAGACAGTTTTTCTAAAATGACTTTTAAGAACTTTTGAATTTAACGGATATAAAAAATCAGCAACTAAAACAGCTAAGCTAAGAATTGTTAATAATGAAAACATTCTTTTGAAGGAAATAGATGTCAAAATAGATAATAATTCTAATTTTTCTTTGAGTTTTGAACTTCCTAAAGATATATGACTTTGAAGGTATAATTTTGAATTCTATCCAGAGTGAAGTCAGGAAGATGTTTACAATGATTGACAATTTTGGGTTGAAGAATATAAAAATCCTACTATAAAAACAATCATAGAGTCAAATAAGAAAGATTACGTTCTTTGAGATAAGATTGATTTGGATTTAAGTGCTCAGTATTATTTCTGATGAAATGTTGTAAATGCCGATTATGATAATATGGTAATAGTTCAAAATTATTTTTTTGATGCCAAAGATCATAGTGATTATCAATTCTGAATTTGAAATAATTTTTTCGATTGTTTATATTGGTGATCTTGTGAATATTCTGATGAAGTTGTTTTTAATTGAAAATGAGTTCTAGACTCAAACTGAAAAGCAAAATGGAGCTTTGATTTTCCTAAAAACGAACTTGATGAAAATGATAATTCTCTATGAGAAAAAATTTACGGATTTAATTTATCTGTAATTGATCCTGATACAAAAAAACCGGTCAATAAATCTTATGAAGTAGTATTACATAATACTGATGCGTATGTCTGAATTAGAGCCCCTTATTATAGCAGTAAAGATGATTGAATTAAAATATCCTGAATTGTTCTAAATTACAATGCGCAGGCATTATCAAAAAAAGATGTTAAGGTTGATGTAATAAAAAGAGAATGGAAACAAGTTAAGAAACAATGAGTTGACGGAATTTTTTATAATGATTATTCAATTGAAGAAAAAAATGAATCAAGCCATAATTACTCATCAAATTCAAATTGAGAATTTGATGATACAATAAAGATAGATTCTACATGAGAATATGAAATAAGAGCTTCATACACTTGAAAAAACTGAAAATCTTTCGTTTCATCGACTTTTGTCTATGTAGCAGGTCCAGAAAGTTATTTTTGGTGAGATTGAAATAATAGTGTGACTGATCTTATCGCGGATAAATCTTTGCTTAAAGTTTGAGATACTGCAAATTTCACTTTGAAATCTCCCGTTTCAAGTTGAAAAATATTAATTTCTATTGAAAAAGATAATTGAATATTGGATTATTATACTCAAGATATTAAATCAAATGCTCAAAGGATTTCAATTCCAGTAAAAGATTCGTATTATCCGAATTTCTATGTGAAAGTGTTTTTGATCTGAAAAGACGGAAAAAATCCTTTGCCGATATATAAAAGAGCGTTGAATGTAATTAAAGTCGTAACTGATTACAAAAAAATAAAGATTTCTGTGATTCCTGAAAAAAATCATTATAAACCTTGAGACAAGATAAAACTGACAATAAAAACTTCAGATTCAAACTGAAAGCCAATTCCTTTTGCAAATTGAAGTATTTCAATCGTTGATGAGAGTCTGCTTGCTTTAATGGGAAATCCTAAGAAAAATCCGTATGCATTTTTCTATGATATGAAAAGATATTTATGAGTTGAAACATATTTATCTTTATTTAATTTAGTTGAAAAATTGGAAGTAAAGGATGTTTCAGATTGAGAAAAATGATGAGCATGAGAATGAGAGAAGTGATGAGAAACCAAGAAAAAAAGATGAATATTCAAAGATACAGCTTTCTGGCAAGCTGATTTTGAGACAAATAAAGATGGAATTTTCAGTTTAACCACTGATGCGTTGCCTGATAATCTTACTACATGGGTAATAGAAAGCATCGCATCTACTCCTTTGGATAATAAAATCTGAGTTTGAGAGACAAGTGTAACAACAAGCCTTAAGGTTATGATTAATGAGAATATTCCAAGATTTTTGGTTTCAAATGATAAACTTATCTTATCTCCTGTTGTTTTCAATAAAACATGAAAAAAACAAGATTTTGAGGTTAGTCTTAGCGGAAACAATATAGATGTTTCAAAATCAAAACAAACTGTTTCTATTGAAAATTGAGCTTCAAAAAAAGTTGATTTTGAAGTAAATGTAGCAGATATAAGCATAACCAAAGAC
>CAYWJC010000044.1:0-3945 GCA_964458505.1 uncultured Candidatus Peribacteria bacterium
GAGCTGAGTATTACAAAAAATTATTAGTTAAATATGCCACTCATAAAGCTGAATTTTCAGATATTATTGGAATTAGCGGTTTTTGTCTCGAAAACTTATTTTTTAGGATAAAAATAAAAGTTGAATCAATAACTCAGTAAAAAATCAGGTAAAAAAAGTCGACGCTTTATCATTCTCCGCCAACTTTACCATCCTCCACCAAATAAAAAAATTTTTAAATTCCCATTTTGGGAATTTTTGTTTATTTGTCATATGGGACTCGAACGTGAGGTAAATTTTTGAAAAAAATTTAGAAAGCCAGTAGGTTCTGGCTTTCGACCGAGAGCGGCTCGTCAGAGGATTCCCATCTCCGGGCACCATAATATCTTAACGAATAAAATAATATTCGCTATTGCATTTAATAGAATAGACATAAGGAAAAATGTTTTGGTAGTTATGTGCTTTTTATTGATATTTACATTAATTCAATTATTATAACTCAAATGATATTTAGAACTTATATGGAAAATTATGATCTCAGATGAAAAAGCTATTGAAACAAAGGTCTGTAAGCACTGTTCTATCAGTTTTGATATTACAGACAAGGATTTAGAGTTTTATGACAAGATTTCACCAGTTTTTAATTGAATTAAATACAGTATTCCAACTCCAACTCTCTGTCCGGATTGTAGGTTGCAAAGAAGATTATCCTGGAGAAACGACAGAAACTTATATAAAAGAAAATCTGATTTAAGTTCTCAAGATATAATTTCTATTTTTTCTCCAGATAAAGTATTTAAGGTATATTCACAACCGGAATATTGGTGAGACTCATGGAGTGCATTTGATTTTGGAAAAGAATTTGATTTTTCTAAAACCTTAACAGAACAATTAGATGAAATTAATAAGCAAATTCCTCAGCTTACCCTATTTAATGATTATATTTGAAGTGTAAACTCAGATTATATTAATTTTTCTTGAAGTGCAAAAAATTGCTATTTGTTGGTTGAAAATTGAAATTGTGAAGACTGCAATTATTCTTTTAATATTTATTCTTCAAAAGATTGCATAGACAATAGCCATATTTTTAATTCTCAAAAATGCTATGAATGCGTTGATGTTTCAAATTGTTTTAATTTAAAATTCTCAAATAACTGTACAGATTGTAAAGATTCTTATTTTTTAAATAATTGTACTAATTGTTCTAATTGTTTTTTATGCAATAATTTATCCGGAAAAGAATTCTATATTTTAAATAAGCAATACTCAAAAGAAGAATATTCAAAAGAGATTAGTGGATATGATTTTTGAAATAAAATTGTTATTACTAAACTAAAAAAAATCTTTTCAGATAATCTTTTAAAATTTCCGGTTAAATATTATTTTTGGTCAAATAATGAAAATTCAAGTGGAAATTACCTTTCTTTTTCGAAAAATTCAAAAAATTGTTTTGATTCATCTGGACTAGAAGATTGCAAATACCTTAATGTTTTTCAGTGATCAAAATATAGCTATGATTGTTTTTCTTGGTGAAAAGATGAATGATATTCTTGAGCTGATTATTGTTATGAAAGCATTTGAGTTTGAAATTCTGCATATAAAATATTTTTTTGTTTTTGATGTTGGGAAAATGTTAGTGATATTTATTACTCATATTTATGTAGATGGTCAAAAAATCTCTTCGGCTGCATCGGCCTCCGAAATGCCCAGTATTGTATCCTGAACAAGCAATATACCAAAGAAGAATACGAATCCCTTGTTCCTCGAATAATAGAACACATGAAAAAAACCTGAGAATGGTGAGAATTCTTTCCTTCTTCCATTTCTCCTTTCTGATATAATGAAACAGTAGCAAATGAATATTTTCCTATCACACGTACAGACGCGATTAATCGCGTCTGTACAGACTGAAAACCACTATTCAAATGGTCAGATTATGAATCTCCAAAACCAGATGTTTCAAAAACAATCCCTGCAGACAAATTACCAAACAACATAAAAGATATCCCAGATGATATTCTAAACTGGGCAATCGTTTGTGAGATAACTAAAAAACCATTCAGAATTATAAAACCAGAATTAGAATTCTACAGAAAGCATAATCTACCTATTCCTAGAAGACATCCGGATAGGAGACATTTAGATAGGATGAAACTAAGAAATCCTAGAAAGCTATATGATGGGAAATGTGATAAATGTTGAGTTGAAATGAAGACGACTTATTCGCCAGATAGAAGTGAAATTGTTTATTGTGTAGGGTGTTATGAGAAGGAGGTCTATTAAACGAAAAACCTTAGTCAGGTAAAATATTTGACACTATATTAAACGTTACCGATAAATAGAATAATCTATAAATAAATCCCCAAGCTATAATTTGAACATTCGCGAATAGTACTGAAAAGGATTAATTATTTAAAAAGAAAGTATTTTTTCAAATTCCCAAACTTTCCCGTGTTTAATACCTTCAAGAAATTTTTTAAATAATCCCTTTATTAAGTGATTATTTCATTAAAGTAAATCATACAAGATTGAATTGAGCTTTTCAGGACCGTTCTGAAGTAGGGCTATTTAAATGGAAAATCGTTAATTTTTCGGTCAACGGTTTTTTGTTCTTTATATTAAATTGATATTTAAATCAATCCAAATATTATACACTCATAAATATTTTAGCACCATACAAAAATTATGACTCAAAATGAAAAAGTTGTAAAAACTAAAACCTGCAAACACTGTTCTTCCAGTTTTGATATTACAGACAAGGATTTAGAATTTTATGATAAGATTTCGCCAATTTTTAATTGAGTTAAATATTCAATCCCATCTCCGACCTTGTGTCCAGATTGTAGACAACAAAGAAGATTGAGTTTCAGAAACGAACGACATCTATATTCTTGAAAATGTGACCTTACTGGAGAAAAAATTATATCGGTTTTTTCTCCAGATAAACCTTATAAAGTTTTTAATATTAAGGATTGGTGGTCTGATAAGTGGAGTCCTTTAGATTATTGACAAAATTATGATTTTACAAGATGATTTTTTGAACAATTCAATGATCTATCTTTAGCTGTTCCTAGAAATCCAACTTTTATAAATATATCAACCTCAATAAATAGCGATTATTCCAATCATTCTTCAGATTTAAAGGATTGTTATTTTTCTTTTGCCTCGTGGGCCTGTGAAAACTGTCTTTATGATAACCTTACTACGAATTCTAATTCTTGTGTTGACTGCACAGTTTGTAATAATTGTGAAAATTGCTATGGTTGTGTCGATATAGAAAATTCCTTTAATTGTGTCTATTCTGTCTGATGTAATTCTAGTAATTATTTATTTTTTTGCATTCAATGTGAATGATGTTCAAATTGCTATTCCTGTAGTAATTTGAAAAATCAGAAATACTGTATTAAAAATAAACAGTATTCAGAATCAGAGTATATGGAAAAATTAAAAATAGAAATCAAGAAAGATATCAGACACTATGAAAATAGCTTATTAGAGGTTAGAAAAAATACTATTTTCCCGAATTTAAAAATAACAAATAGTGAAAATTGTATTTGAGATAATATTATAAATTCTAAGAATTGTAATTATTGTTTTAATGTTTTTTGAAATACACACGATGTTAAATTTGCTTCGAATGGATTAGAAGCAAGCGATGTATATGATGCATATTGATTTGGAGCAAATCAAAGTTCATCATATGAAATAGTTGATGTGTGAATTGATAGCTCTAACCAATATTTTTCTCTTGTGGTCCATAACACAAGCAATGTTTTTTATTCACAAATTTGTTATAACTCCTCAGATCTTTTTGCTTGTATTGGCTTACGCAACGCTCAATATTGCATCCTCAACAAACAATACACTAAAGAAGAATATGAAACACTGGTTCCTCGTATAATAGAACACATGAAAAAAACATGAGAGTGGTGAGAATTCTTTCCATCCTCCTCAAGCCCGTTTGGA
>CAYWJC010000045.1:0-5098 GCA_964458505.1 uncultured Candidatus Peribacteria bacterium
TTGGCTTTGGATTGAAAACTTAGGCCTATAAATTCTGTTTTACCTTCAGCCATTTTTGCTAAAAATAATTCTTTTGAATATATGTTTATTCCGGAAGAAAACAAAGATGAGGCAAGTTTGATTCCTGATATCAAAATAATTCCTGTCCAAAATCTGTCTCAAATTGTCGATATTCTCACAAGAAAAATTGAGCCTGTTTTTGCAAAAAATATCAAAATTAAAGAATATATCTGAAAAGATAATATCCACGATTGACTTGATTTTTCTTTGATAATTTGACAGGAACAAGCAAAGAGAGCTTTGCTTATAGCATCGGCAGGATGACATAATATTCTAATGGAATGACCTCCTTGATCAGGAAAAACAATGCTAGCCAAAACATTTAGCTCAATTTTGCCAGAAATGAGCTTGTCTGAGGTTATCGAAGTCAGTAAAATCTATTCTGTTGCCTGACTTTTGTCCAAAAAAAATCCATTGATATTCAGACGACCTTTCAGAAAAATCCATCATACCGCAAGTATAGTTAGCATTATTTGATGATGAAGGGATTCGCGACCATGAGAAATTAGCCTTGCTCATAAATGAGTTTTGTTTTTAGATGAATTTCTTGAATTCGATTCTCGTCTGATAGAAACATTGAGACAGCCTTTGGAAGATTGAGAAATAACCATAAACAGAATTAATGCAAGTTATAAATACCCAGCAAGATTCACTTTTGTTTGAGCCCTAAATCCTTGTCCTTGCTGATATTTATGAGACAAAGAGAAATCGTGCATTTGTTCTCAGACAAGCATTGAAAAATACAGAAGTAAACTTTCTTGACCAATTTTAGATAGAATTGATATTTTCATAAATGTCCCTCGAATAAAGATTGAGGATTTTGATCAGAATAAATCAAAAAGGATTACTAGCACTGAAATGAAAAAAAACATAGAGCGAGTAAGAAAAATTCAATTAGAAAGATTTGAAGGATTCGACTTTACATTCAATTCAGAAATGACAAACAATGAAATTGGGAAATTCTGTATTCTTGAGACTGATGCTGAAGATTTTTTGAAAAATGCAATTCAAAAGCTTAATTTATCGACAAGAGTTTACTTTAGACTACTTAAGATTTCCAGAACAATTGCTGATCTTGATTTTTGTAAAAAAATAAAGCTTTCGCATATTGCGGAAGCTTTGAGTTATAGGAAAGTATAAAAACTTGTACTTATTTTGACATCGATAAACTAAGGATTCATGAAACTCATTTTTTAACCTCACTTAGTACGTTTTCATTTTTTCTTGAATTAACATGAATATAAACCAATAATTCTCTAACTTCCCATATTTTTCCAATGAAATCATCAGAAAGCTCCACTTCTTCAAAACCTCTACTCAATAAAAGTTCTCTAGTATATAGGGTTCTATTATATTCTTTACCATATTTCTCGACATAGCTTCTGCATCAAAAATAATCAAGCTCGTTTATTCAATTTATCCATCTTTGGGTTGGTGACATTTCAATAATTGTTCAATAACTTAATCTTGGATAGATTTCTTCAATAAATTTAACCACTTCATCAGATAAGAACATTTCCTCAATATTCAATAAATTTAAAACTTCTTCTATTCATTCTAAAAGTCACACGCAGCTCTTCATTAAAAAATCAGCTTTTGATATAACTCACGTTCTTAATCTTGATAACATCTCTTCGTCTAATTCGTTTATGTTATTTTTAATAAGTTCAAATATATAATTAAAATTAACGGATCAAGGAGACTCTAGCAGATAAATAGCCTTTTTAACATCTGGAAAATCCTCTAAATTTTTTGTATTTGATAAGACAGAAGAATTGATAGAATTCATAAATTTTAATTAAGTATTTTTTTATAATAAATATTTAATTGCATTTGTAAAGAATTATTGCTGTTTTAAGTTAAAAAATCTCTCCTATTTCTAGGAGAGAAAAATAACAACTCATTTAAATCTCGCTTTTTCTTCACGACCTACTTAACCTTATTCCTGACGTTATGCTGTTTTGGGTTTCTTTTTTTACTTCAGAAACTTTTGAATATGCTCATTTGATTTTACTGATATATTGGTCAAAATCTTTAAGAGCATCGATAACAATATAAAAAATAGGCATTCATATTAACATTCATATAAGTCAAAACAATTGTTCTGAAATGATCAAAACCAAAAAAGTCAAAGAAATCGGCAATTCCATATAAGAAGACACTATCCTCGGATTAAGATAATATGCTTCAACCATGTGTATTATTGTTATCATAAGGATTATCTCAAAAACTATCGTCAATCATCCATATGAAAAACCGATTGCAAGTATTGGAATTGAAGAAAGGAAAAGTCATAAGACTGGGATGAATCCAAATATGAAAACCAATATCGCTAATGTAAAGATATAGGGAAATGAATCTCATCCATGGACAAAGCTAATTATATAAAGTCATAGGATAGTTAAAATCGTATTTACAAAGGAAATTATGCTTTGTGCTTTGAATATCATTCAGAATCAATTTGCTATTTTACCAAAAATAACCTCATATTCATTATATAAGAAGGCAAAATTTCATTTTTTTATATCTTCAAGATATTTTTTAATTTTATTTCTGTCAATTATAAAAACATAACTTAAAATAAGCGAAATTATAAATTCAACTAAAATAAGCCCTACACTTTTAAGATTTCACAAAAATTTCATCACTATCTCATAATTGCTCTGAGTAAAGAGATCTTTAATCGTTCACTGGATATCTTGTTTAAAGTTTTTAAGTTCTTCCAATTTTATCAATACGGTTTTTACCTGATCTTCTAAAAATGGCATTGACTTAGGCAAATTAGATAATTCTCAAATGATTTGTGGGATTATATCTGAGATAGCAAAAACTATAAGTCAAATGAATAATATATAAAGAGACAAAACCAGGGAATTTACAGAAAATACTGCTTTCAGAAAATTTTTCCACCTTCTTGAATGAATTTTATCTATGTGTTTATATAGAAAATCGCTTAAAAATTCTCATAGATTAAGAAACAGATATGCAAACAAAAATGTTATCAAAAAAAGTATAAAAAATTGTTGCAGATAATATGCCAATAAAATTAATAATCCGATTGCAAAAAACTTTTGAAAAAAGAATTTATTGAATATTAATTTCATAATGTAAGGGACTTTCATTAAATTTAGTTAATTTTAAAAACTTTTTTTTAAAAAACATCCATCGCATCTCCTAAGAGATTTTCTTTTCAATTATCAAGCTCGACTTGAATCTCGTATTCAAATCAAAATAAATCCTTGGTCTTTTTACTTAAATAAGAAAGGATTTCAGGGGATCCAAGCTTTCATAGATTAAATTCATTGTTTGCAAAAATACAAAATTTATTTCATGAAACTTCAAATCTTGAAGCTCTTATTGACATTGCTACGAATCATTTTCATGAATCCTTCTTTATGCTTTCTATGAATTCTTTTGTATTAAAGCTTTTTGGATCTGTTTCAAATTTTGTTTCCTTGATATCTTCAGAAGTTTCTTCTTTTTTATGATTAACTTTTTTATCTGATTCATCTGCCGAAGGAGTGATAATCTCTGATGTTTTTTTATTTTGAATTTCAGAAGATGCAGCTTTATTCTCTTCTTTTTTTATCTGAAATGATTCAATTGATTCCACATTAACAGAAATTACAGGATTTGAAATCAGTTTCAGTACTCATATTTCCAAAAGACTGAAAGTATTCGGAACAAATCTTAGTTTTCAATATAAATCTTCGAAAATCTCAAATATCTTTATGTATTCATGAAAAATATTTTCTCAAAATGAAGCAATAATCTTATCTCTCAGATAAAAAACAATTTCTTCAATGAACACTTTCACATCGATTCATTTTTCTTTTAAAAATTGTAGGTTTGCAAGTATTTTATCCTTATCTTTTTGGCAAATATTAACAATGAATTCTCCTAAAAAATCATCTCATACAAGCTGTAGATTCGCTCTTAGATATTCCAGCTTCAAGCTTCATCAAATCGAATATTGTTCAAATAAAGATATTGCATCGCGCAGTCATCATTTTGATAATCTTGCAATAAGTGCTAATGCTTCCTTTTCTGTGGAGATATTTTCACTTTTTCCAATAAATTCAAGTCTATTTATGATATCTTGTTCGGTTATCCTTTTAAAATCATATCTTTGGGTTCTTGAAATTATGGTCTCAGGAATTTTATGGATTTCGGTTGTCGCAAGAATAAATTTTACATGTTCAGGCGGTTCTTCAAGTATTTTTAAAAGTGCGTTGAATGCTCATTTTGAAAGCATATGCACTTCATCTATTATATAAACCTTATATTTCGATTGGTTTGGTTGAAACTGCGCCCTTTCTATTAAATCACGGATATTATCCACTCAAGTGTTTGAAGCTGCATCGATTTCAATGATATCAAGAAGTTCTTGTCTTTCAAAAGCTGAACAATTCTCACATTCTAAACAAGGGTTTCAATTATCTTTCAAAGAAAGACAATTGAATCATTTTGCAAGAATTCTTGCTGTTGTAGTTTTTCAAGTTCAGCGAGATCAATAAAAAAGATAAGCTCAAACAATTTTTCATTGTCTAAGTGCATTTGATAAGGAAATTTTTACAAATTCCTGTCATGCAAGAGAATCAAAATCTTTTGGCCTATATTTCTGATATAAAGACATCTAATTGGATTAAGAAATTATTATTTAAGTTTAATTCTTTTTGGGAAAAATCAAAATTTAATTTTTAGAAGAATTTATAGAATTATTCATAAAAAAATCTTTTATAAATACAAATCTTTTTGACTTTACTCGGAAAAAAAATATAAAGATTCAATTTTCTTGAATTTAAGATAATTTTTTAATTTCAAGAAAATTTGATCTTTAACATTTCTGAAAAATCAAACAACCAACCTTTTCAAAGATTGTTAAAATAAATACCAATAAAAAGGAGGAGCAAATTCTAATAAATACAAAACAAAGGAGGTGGTTTGAATAAAGCTGAATGGTTATGCATATATGTTTGTAGATGACGACACCGGCCACAATGGACTTTATGGTTACGTCTACTATGCAAAAGGCAAA
>CAYWJC010000046.1:0-2618 GCA_964458505.1 uncultured Candidatus Peribacteria bacterium
AATATACACCGATAGTTATGAGCATACAAAAGAAACCGATAAAGAACATTTGCAACAATTCTTTGCCACTCATACATTTCTCCTTTTACCACAAAGTTTTGACTTCTGGTATTTCTATTATATATTATTTTTGGCTTATTCACAAATTTATAGATATGCTAAACAAACAATTTTTTGAAAGACTTGATAAAATTTACAATAAAGATGATATTGAATTAATCTTAGAGTGATTGAATTCCGAAAGAATAACGTCATTCAGAATCAACAGTTTAAAATCAAATAAAAATGAAATAGAGGATTTTCTGAATGAAAACAATATTGAATTTAAGACTTTAGGTTTTTTCTTATGAGCTTATATTATTGAAAAGAAACATGAATTTTTTCTTAAATGATCAAGAATCTTTTACGATGGAAAAATCTATGTTCAATGAGTAGCAAGTTTGATTCCTGCAATTCTTCTTAATCCAAGAGTTTGAGAAAAGATCCTAGATGTTACAGCAGCTCCCGGATCAAAAACAACTCAAATCTGTGCAATGATGGAAAACAAAGGAGAAATTGTTGCAAGTGAACAAAATCAAATAAGATTCGATAAACTTAATTATAATCTCAAACTTCAATGATGTGATATTTGTAATGCCATAAAAACCGATGCATTAAAACTTCAAGAAAAATTTGAAGAATGATACTTTGACAGGATTTTACTTGATGCTCCTTGTAGCGCCGAATGAAGGATTAATTTGAATATCGAAAAAACTTACTGATTTTGGTCTTTGGAAAATATATCAAAAAAACAAAAGCTTCAACTATTGTTACTAGAATCAGTAATACCTCTTCTTAAAGTCTGATGAACCCTAGTTTATTCTACTTGTACACTTGCACCCGAAGAAAATGAAGAAGTCATTGATTTTATTTGCAAGAAATATTCCTTTAAAATAGAGAAAAACGAATTGGATTTTGAATTTTCAAGACCTTGAATTACTGAGTTTGATTGAAAAAAATATAATGATGACATCTCCAATACTATTAGGATTTTACCATCAGTTTTATCTGAAGGTTTTTATGTTGCTAAACTTATAAAAGTTTAATTGGTACAGTTTTGAACATAAAAATAAAGGAAAATAGAAAAGTTCTAAAAATACAAAAAACTTGCAAAATACAAAAAATGTATAAAATGGAAATTATGTGTGAAATCCAGAATTGAGAATTTGATCCGATCAAATTCTTTTTTGTTAGAAATTTATATTTTAATTTTATTATTTATGTTGGATTTAAAAAAGATTGAAGCTGCGATTAACCTTATTTCTGCAGAGAAAAAAATAGACAAGCAAAAACTTATAGAAATCATAGAGCAAGCAATCAAAACTGCCTATAAGAAAGATTTTTGAAGCAAGGATACAAATGTTAATGTGTCACTTGACCTTGAAAGTGCTACTATGGAAATTTCAGTTGAAAAAACTATAGTTGAACAAGTTGAAAATCCTAATATTGAAATTGCTTTAGCTGATCTATGAGATGATGCTGATAGTTTTTCTTTATGAGATACTGTTGAGATTGATGTTACTGATGAGATAATGGAAAATGAGGAATGATTCTGAAGAATCGCTTCCCAAGCTGCAAGACAAGTTATCATACAAAAAATTCAAGAATCAGAAAAAGAAAAAATATACAATCTATTTAAAAATAAAGAAGGAACGATTGTTAATCTTAAAATTGAGTTAGTTGAGAAAAATAAGGTTCTGCTTGATTATAATGGTAATCAAATTGTTCTACCAAAATCAGAACAGGTTACAAAGGATAAATACGTTCCAGGACAAAGAATCTATGTTTATGTTTGAAAAGTTGAAGAAGATTCAATTTCTTGACCAAGAGTTGTATTAACAAGAAAAGATAAGAATTTGGTTGTGAAACTTTTTGAAATGAATGCACCAGAACTTGAAGATGGAACAGTTGAAATTATAAGAATTGCAAGAATTCCTGGATTTAAGACAAAAATCATCGTTGGATCTGAATATGAAGAAATAGATCCAGCTTGAAGTCTTATCGGACCAAAATGAATAAGAGTTAAGGCTGTTGTAGATGAGCTTTTCGGAGAAAAAGTCGATATCATAAATTATACAGACGATATTAAAGAATTAATCAGAAAATCGCTTAGTCCAGCACAAGTTGCGGATGTTAAAATAGATACAAATGCTAAAGAAGCTATCTGTTACGTTCTTCCTGATGAAAAATTAAAAGCAGTAGGTAAATGATGAGCAAATGTAAATTTAGCAGCAGAATTGACTGGATATAGAATCAATATTGTAACAGGAGAGGAATAATTTAGGTAAGGATTTTTATTTAAATAAATCTTTAAAATTATGTCAACAGAAAAACTTAAGATACAGATGCTAAAAAGGGTTGCGTGAATAGGGAAAGAATGAGAGATAATAGAAGTTAGCTATTCTCAAGCAAAGAATTACCTTATTCCAAAATGACTTGCAAAATTAGTGACAGTGCAACAAGAGTTAGCCAATCAAAAGAAAAAAGATGATCAAGCTAAGAATTTGAAGAATCTGATTTTTAACAGACATAAAATAGCTGAATCGCTTCATTCAAAAGAAATAATTCTAGAAGCAAAA
>CAYWJC010000047.1:0-4622 GCA_964458505.1 uncultured Candidatus Peribacteria bacterium
TCATGATAGATTTTTTTGTTTAATTCAATATCCGAATAATGTCACAAAAGAAATATTAATTAATTTACTTAAAGAAAAATTCAGCACATTTGAATATTCCCGTAAAGAAATGTATAAAGTTTGAAATTTATGATTAAAAGAACTTAATTTTAAGATCTATGATGATTTAAATTGAGTTGGATTATCCTTAATAACAGATTTACCAAGAGATAAAGATGGAAAAATAGAATTAGATGTATTGAGATATCTAAACTTACATAGGGATATTTTATTAAAAAGAAATATAAAAGTTTTATTACTTTTAAGTAAGGATGATATGGAAAATTTTATTGAAATTGCTTGAGATTTATGGGATTTTAGAACTAAAGCTTTTTTTATTGAATAAGTTTAGGTTTTTCAAATATTTGAAAGTAAAAAAATAATGTATTGTACTTGAGAAATAATTAAGTAGAATAAAAAAGATTGTAAAATTTACATTACTATCAAATACATTATTTATTTAAAAATATATTCAATATGGATTATAATAGAGATAGATCTGGAGGTAGATCAGGAGGTGGTTTTGGTTGAGGAAATAGAAGAAGTTCTGGATGAAGAGACGGTGGTGGGAGAGCTGAAATGTTTAGAACGACTTGCGATGAGTGTGGAGATAGCTGTGAGGTTCCTTTTAGACCATCAGGAGATAAGCCGGTTTACTGCAGTCATTGTTTTAAGAGTATGGATTGAGGATGAAGAGATTCTGGTAGAAATGAATACAGGGGAGACAGAGATAACAGAGGAAGAAGAGATGATTTTAGTGAAAAACAAATGTTTGAAGTGGTTTGTGCTGAATGTGGAAAAGATTGTGAAGTTCCATTTAAACCAACGACTGATAGACCAGTTTTTTGTAGTGATTGTTTTGTTAAGGAAGACAAATCTAAGCCTAAAAATGATTTTAAGGTAGAATTTGAAAATCTTAATGCAAAGCTAAATTTGATAATTAAATTTCTTGAAATTCCAGACGGAAAAAAAGAAAAAGTAAAAATCAAGCTTTTGAAGGAAATTAATGATGTAGAATCTGAAGTGAGCTCAATTGAAGAAGAAATAGCTGAGAGTGAAGTTAAAGTGCCTGCAAAAAAAGCTGTAAAGAAAATTACAAAAAAAGATTCTGAGTAATAAGGTTATCCTTATCTACAAAAAAATCTTCACAAATTGTGAAGATTTTTTTGTAGATATTTTGCATTAAATAATTATTTAATATATTAAATTAATCTAACATAGGATAACCGATGGATTTTTTAAAAACCATTGATATAGTTATCAATTGACTTTCAAAAAATTATTATATAATTCCATTATTGACAGTTATAGATATTATTTGATAATAAATAATATCTTTTCATTAATTCTATTTAGAATAAATCAAATGAGTTTAATAAAAAGTTTAAATGATGTTGAAAAATTAATAAAGGATACTTGAGAAAGTATTTGAACGAGTACTTTGAACCAGATTTCAAAAGAAAAAAATCTGACTTTTTTGAGTAGAATTTGAGATAATATAAAAGAAAGAATTAAGAATATAAATGAAAACAATTGATTGGACCTGGAAGATATAAAATTGATAATTTCAGACACTGTAAATGAAATCTTATGCAGAAATCCTATAATGAAAGCATGTGAGGATTTATGATTAAAATATAAAAATCTGTCACTTGTTGTCAGACAAACCTTAATTATAAGCGAACTAAACGGGGAAAATGTTTTTATTGCTGGTCAAGTTGATTGAGAAAACGAAGAGAGTTATTATAAGGAGAAATTACTCTCAAGTCTTGTAGATTTTTGGGAAAAAATAATAAAATCAGTTAAAACAAATAAAAATCCAAAAAATTCTCAAGAAAAAAAAGAAATTTTTAAAGTTAAATCTATACCTAAAAAATTAATTAGCCCAGAAATAAAAAAACAAGAAGAATCTGATAAATTAATTAGTCCAGAAATTATAAAATGAGAGGAAATTTTTGAGACAGAGGATGAATTAGTTTTTGATTGAAAGAATCAACTTGAGTATTCTATGGATAAACTGAAAAAAAGTTGACTTATTATTGAAAATTGAGTTTTGGATTTTTCTGGTTTTGAAAAGGATTATACGCTTTGGCCTGATATATTTTGAATAAAATTAATATATTTTCCCAATAGTCAATTTAATAGAAAATATGAAATATGAAATTCTAATTGAAAGATTCTTAAGGTTAAGGATTTAGAAAAAATGTTTGAAAAACTATGATTTGAAATAGGAGATGAAATAGTAAAAGTAGATTGTATAAATGAAAATTCAGAGACAACTAAAGATTTTAAATTGATTATCGGATGAAAGAATGAAATTCACAATGAGATTATCCAAAGTGAATCATTTAAAGAAAATGAATTAGAAATCGACCAAAAAATAATTGAAAATGAAGAACTTAAACTAATCTTTAAACAAAAAATTATTGATGCAAAATTGGAAATAGAAGAGGAAACTTGAATTATTGAAGAAAATTGAATTTGGTATTTTTGTAATTGTAATTGATCTTGGAAAAATAAGGTAAGAGCATTATGAAAGAAATTAAGTAGTTATCCAAATAAGAATTTTAATATATATAATAAGATCTGAAATCATGAATGACGGATATTGAGCTTAAACGATATTAAGGATATGTTTGAAAAACTATGATTTCAAATAGCAGATCATATGCAAGAAAAGGTGTTGAAAAATAAATTATTGAAAAATCAGTTTTCTTTGCTTATTCCAAAATGGAAAAAACAACTTGAAGATTCAAAGGAAATACTTGAAAAACAAGCTTGAATTATCGAAGAAAACTGAATTTGGTATTTTTTTGAATGTAATAATGATCACAATAAATGGCCACTTATTTGAAATTTGAATCTTAAAAAATTTCCAGGAAAGAAATTTATAAAGTATTTTAAACTCTGAAGTTATAAGTTTTGAGAAATAAAAGAGATATCTCGTCTTAAAATTATGTTTGAAACATTATGACTGAATGTTGCCACAAAGAAACAAGATGCAATAAAAAAGAAATTGATAATGCTTGAAAAAGAAATAATCAGATTGATGCCCCAGTGGAAAAAACAACTTGAAGATTCAAAGGAAATTCTTGAAAAACAAGCTTGAATTATCGAAGAAAACTGAATTTGGTATTTTTGCAATTGTAAAAGTAAGCTTTTATGGCCAAATATTTGATGAAAAAATCTATGATCCATAACTAATGAAACTTTTAGAAAAAAATGCTGAGTTAAGTTTAGGTCAATAAAAACAAAAAATGAATTGAAAGAAGTTTTTCAAAATCTTTGATTTAAAATAGCTGACGAAAAAGCAGAAAATGAAATGAAACAAAAAATAATAAATAATCCGATAAGTCATAATTTTGAGAAAGCTGCTTAATAGTTAATTTCAATTAAAAAATTTTTTGAAAAATCAAAAAAATCAATAGACTAAGCTATATTATTACTAAAATCAGTTTATGAATTTAAGAGAAGAATTAGAATCTAGAGGACTTTTGAATCAATTTTCAAGTGAAGAGCTGTTTGATATATATACAAAATGATGACAAAGCTTTTATATATGATTCGATCCTTCTGCAGATTCTTTGCAGCTTTGAAACATGTGCGCAGTAATGGCAGCAGTTAACCTTATGAAATATTGAAACAAATGTTATTTTTTAGTAGGATGAGCAACTTGAATGATTTGAGATCCGGGATGAAAAGATGCCGAAAGGAATTTTTTGACAGAAGAAGTTTTGAGACATAATGAGAATTCAATACATAATCAGCTAAAATGATTTTTAGAAAACCTTAAAGCTAACTATTGAATAAATTTCGATTTTGAAATGGTGAATAATTATGATTTTTATAAAGATATGACAATTCTTGATTTTCTAAGGGATGTTTGAAAATATATTACGATCAATAACATGATCAAAAAAGAAACTGTTTCAAAAAGAATTGAAGATCCAGATAAATCCATTTCTTATACAGAATTTTCATATATGCTTTTACAAGGTTATGATTTTGTAAAATTATTCAGAGAAAAATGAACTTTGCTACAACTTGCAGGATGAGACCAATGGGGAAATGCTGTTACATGAATTGAGCTTATCAGAAAAATTGAAGAAAAGGAGTCATTTGTCATGACTATCCCGATAATTACTGACGCTTCAGGAAAGAAATTCGGTAAATCCGCAGGAAATGCTATTTGGCTTGACCCAAGTAAAAACAGTCCATATTTCGTGTATCAGTTTTTTATGAACTCTGCTGACACTGATATAGAAAAATATCTTAAAGTTTTAACTATCAAGAATATTTGAGAAATATCTGAGATTGTTTCAAAACATAATGAAAAACCAGAACTTAGATATGGTCAACAAGAACTTGCAAAATCAGTTGTAGAGATAATTTTCGGAAAAAATGCATCTATTCAAGCTGAAATGATTTCAAATATGTTATTTTGAGAAACGGATAAATTAGAAATCTTGAAATCACTGAATAAGGAAGATATTGAAGCTCTTGCAAAAGAAACTTGAAGCATAAATTTTTCATCAAATCTTCAGATTCTTGATGCTCTCGTAAATGTTTGATTAGCAAGTTCA
>CAYWJC010000048.1:0-5906 GCA_964458505.1 uncultured Candidatus Peribacteria bacterium
ACTTCATTCATTGATTATTTCACTTGTCTATAATATCCCGTTTTTAGCCCTTAGCTATAGTCAAAAAACCGACGAATTACTTAAAGGGTTCAATTATGATTTCATTATAAATCCCAAGGAATTTATTTTTACCGATTTCATAAAATCATTTGAAGATCTTGAAAAAAACGCTTCAAAATTTGATTTTAAAGGAAAAATCAGTACAATCAAAAGTGATTTGAATTTAAATATTAATAAAATCATAAAATATGGATTGGAATAAAATCAAAGAAAAAGCTTTTGAATTAAAAAATAAAGCAGTAGAAATAAAGGATATTTCTTTAGAAAAATGAAAGCAATATTCATCAAAAGCTTTAGAATATACATCTGACACAATAAATAAAACTCCAATCGCATTGAAAATAATGGCTGATTTTGAAAAAATAAAAAATGATAAAATTTTGATTGTCTTCTTTCTTAAAAAAGAGGATGAAGAAAGCAAGAAAATTCTACTTATGATGCCTGTTATTATGACAAAATGATGGATCAATTGAGCTACAATAAGAACTTCATTCATGGATGAATCAAAAGAAGTTGTTGATACTTTACAAATTACAGCATGTCCGACAATTTTATATTACAAGGCTTGAGAATTAATCAAAAAGATCGAGCAGATCGATGAAATAAAAACTTTTATTAAAGAATTTAACGTATAAATTATATGGAACCAATTATTATTTTAACATATTTGGCGATATTTTTTCTTGCAGTTATCTGAACTTTAGTTTCACTTATAATGTATAGATTCCTTAAAATCATATCAAAAATAGATAAGACTTTTGATTTTTTTTGGAATATTTGAGAAAAGATATGAGATTTTGGGTTTTGAGAAAACATTTTCAAATTATTTAAAAATAAGAGATAATGGAACCAAATTCGATTTTGATATATTTAGCTATTTTTTTTATTTTCATTCTTTGAATTCAATGAATTATGGCTTTATATTTCTTCATCAAGATATCAAAAAAAATCGACAAAATTTGAAATTTTGTCGATTGAATTTTAAACATAGTTAAAATTTATAAGAATTTACCCTCAGAAATAGTTAAAATTTTGATTAAAAAATTTTTAAACAAAAACAGAAGATAGAAATTATCTTCTGTTTTTTTTATTTTAAATCTTGAATTCTCAATTTTCATAGATAACCATACTTTCTCAATTGGCTAATTCTGCTGTAACTTTTCTGTTAGTTGTTGACATGATATCAGTATGTATAGCGCTTTCATTAAATCACATTCTATCCCAGTCTTCTTTTGTTTGAGAATCGATATCTCAAGTAAATGCATCTTTATATGCCGCTCAAACTGCAATATGGGTATTTCAGAATTCTCATCAGACATTTTCATCGAATAATGTTTCTCACATAAATTTTGTGATTCTTGAAAACCTTCTGTCTGTAAGACTGAATTCACCTATTTTATTAGCATTTTCAGCTGATATCATTTCCCTTAATAGATCTTCTCATTCGGACGCTTTAGAATTTATAATAATTCAATCTTTGAACTCAAGCTCAATTCCATTTACCATGCTTCAGTATCTATAAAGTGGCTGATTGAATCTTATCCATCCATTTGTTCATCTCCAATCAGGAGATGCATATATTTCGAAAGAAGGGATATTTCTTCCTGATCATCCTAGCCATTTCCTTTTCTCTCAGATTGAAACATGCAAATCAACATCTTCTCATTCTACATGAACTTTTTTTATCTCAAGTGAATTAAGCTTGTTTTGTATGTCTTCGATTTGAGCAAAAATCTCTCTCCATTTTGATATTGGGTCAACCTCATCAAGAAAACAGGCTTTTATTATCTCTTGCCAATATTCTTCTAGACTAAGTCAGACATCCTTTGCCATTTCCTCGGTTCAATACATTCAAATTGTCCATGTTAGTTTTCAGGCATTTTCTTTTTCATTTCTGGCATCCATATAAAATTTCGCTCATTTTTGGCGAGAAATAATTTTTTTACTGTCTATTCATTTAAGTTCATATTTGTTCGTTTCGGAAACAATATGTAAAAAATGATCACATAAATTAACCCTTTCAAGCAAATATTTTTCTGGCCAAAAATTTATTTGTTCATCATTCGCTAATTCAAAAAAATCTCTCTGAACTCATTCTGGAGTATAATTAATAACACAATGTCAACCTTCTTCGATAACAGATTTTTGAAGCTCAATCAAAAGCGGTTTGGCACTTTCTGGAACATTCAAAAAAACAACGTCTCATTTTTTTATTCATTTTCAATCCCATAAAGCGAACTTAACAAGAATATCTGCATATTTTTTTAAAATTTCTTGACTTGGTTTATACATATAAGAAGTTATTTTAATAAATAAAGATACAAAATTATACAAAAAAACTTTGAAATTTCAATCTGTAATAATATTTAATCGATTGAAAGCTAAAAAGAATTTTGAAAAAATAATAAAATCTTTAAAATTAAGGTTATATTAAAAAATAATTCAATCTATGACAATAGAAGAAATCCTTAATCAGGCGAAAGAAACTTGGAAATGACAAGATAAATTAACGTTATCAAAAATGATTATTGTCTTATGAAAAGTATTTTGAGATATTTGCAGATGGGAAAGAAATGCTCCGAAAGATATTAAAACACATACTGATGATGATTTAAAAAAGGAGCTTTGAAATTTGATTTATTGCTCAATTAGATTTTGCGATGAACTTGGTTATGATCCTGAAGATTGTATAAGAATCGCGATGGATTGCCAAAATAAATTTGATAAAACTTGATATTTGAATAACTAAAATCTTAAATGAAAAAAGTATTTATAATTTGAATCGGATGAATAGGTGTGAGTGCAGTTGCAAGATACTATAAAAGCATCTGATGGGAAGTTTGCTGATCTGACAAAGCAGATTCGGATCTTTTAAAAAAACTTGAAAACGAATGAATTAAAATTTATTTATGACATGATTGAGAAAATTTAGATGATGATTCTGACTTGATCATTTATAGCGAGGCCATAATAACAAAGCCAGATTTATCGAAAGAAGAAAATCTTTTGGCAAATCCTGTCTTGGCTAAAGCAAAAAAACTTTGAATAAAAAACATCAGCTATCCTGAAGCTTTAGCTGAAATCGTAAATTCTAAAAAATGCATAGCTGTAAGCTGAACACATTGAAAATCTACGACTTCTTCAATGCTTTGAATAATGCTTTCTTGATGAGAAACAAATGCTTCTGTCATAGTATGAACCCAGGTTCCACAACTTAACAATTCCAACTTCTTTTATTGAACTTGAGAATATTTTGTAATTGAGGCATGTGAATACAAAAGATCTTTTTTGAAATACAATCCGTTTATCACGATCATCACGAACATAGAGCTCGATCATCTTGACTATTACAAGGATTTGGAGGATTATTTAAATGCTTTCAAATCTATTCAAGATCAGACCTCGGGCTACATGATCTTAAATGGAGAAGATGAAAATTGTATGAAACTAAAAGATGAATCTAAGAAACAGACTTTCGTATATGAGAAATATTTCATAAAAGATTGAGTGAAATATTACTTTCCTGAATTGAATCTTCAAATTCCTGGATCACATATAGAATTTGATGCGAAACTTGCTTTCGTTGTCTGAGATATTCTTTGACTTGATGAAAATTATATTGTAGAAAAATTGGATTCATACAAATGAGCATGGAGAAGATCTGAAATAATTCGGGAAACATCAAATTGAAACATTTTAATCAGTGATTATGGACATCATCCGACTGAAATCAGCTTAACTCTTGATGTAATCAAATGAAAATATAATAATAAGAGGCTTTTTGTAGCTTTTCAACCGCATCAATATTCAAGAACTATTGAATTATTGGAAGAATTCAAAACATGCTTTGACAGTGCAGATAATCTTGTCATTCCTGATATATATTTTTCTCGTGACAAAAAAGAAGACGTTGAATTTATGACAACGGAAAGATTTATCTCAGAATTAAATAAAAATTATCCGATAGCCATTAATTGAAATTGACTTGAGAATACTTCTGAAATCATCAAAGATTATGATAAAAAAAATCCCCACTCAAGCATAATCCTATTATTATGAGCAGGAAATATTGATGATTTAAGAAATAAAATCATCTAATTAAATTTCGCTGATTCTTTCAAAAAAAGCATCTATGAACTTATTTGGATTAATGATAAGAATACTAGAATCATCATTACCAAATTTTGAAATCTTGCCTGTGAAAGCTCAATTCGGGTAAAGTTCAATTATTCTGGATTGACTTTCTACAAAATTTTTATTTGAAAAAATCTCTATTCTTAAAAATTTCATTTCCCCATCCACAGAATAAGAGTGTTCTCAACAAAGAACAAAGTATTCAGTTCAATCAAAGGTAACCTTTAAAAAATTCTTATTTTCAACAAGATCTCATCCAGTAATACACTCTATTCAATAAGGAAATTTTTTCGAAAACATCTCATATCATGAAATGAGCTTATTTATTTTCTCTCAAGCTAATTTTCTGACTTTTGAAATCACTTTCATGTGGTTTTGAGGAAACTTCCTAAATTCTGAACTTCATGTAATTATTTTTTCAGCGTTTGTGTTCATTTTTCTAAATTAGTAACTAGTTATTATTATCAGTTTGAATCTCTATATGATCTCAATTTTTATTTTCAAATATAAATGAATGGACTCAAAGGGATCATCCTTGTCAATTTATTTTGCCATTGTAACTAATAAAATTAAAACCTGTTATTCTGGATATTTCTTTTCTGATTTTTCTAATTTCTCATTCGCGCTTCCTTTCTCTTCTTAAAATTCACTTGTAAGTCATAGGAACTACTGCTCAATTGTTTTCAATAACATTATTTATATTTGAGCGAGTTAAATCTTCAACCTTAGTTATTTTTTTTACAAGATGTAAATTTGGACGATGTGATATATCTTCAATAGAAATTTCGGGAATGATATCATTTTTTGAGGTGGTTGTAAGCATAATTCTAATATTAAAAAATAAAAAAATCCTTCAAGTTTTAATTCGAAGGATAAGATTTGAGTTTTTTCTAAAAACTAGACATCAAAAATAATCCTTCGCACCTGAAAGAAATAGAACCAGAAATAATAATTTTGATGTACTACGTTTTGTATCATATCTAAAAATTAAGTAACATTAGTTTTATATTCAAATTTAAATTGATGTCAAATTATTTTTTTCCTGATTTAAAATAATCATTCAAAAAAATCTGAATTATAGATATCACAGGAACAGCTACAAGTATTCATAAAATCCCAAACAGACTCGCTCAGATAGCCATTCAAAATAAGACCGCAAAAGGTGATAATTTAACGGCTTTACTCATAATATATGGTACCAAGAAATTATTTTCTGTCTGTTGAATTACTATATACAAAACAAAAACAATAATCAATGCTTTAAGTCATAAGCTTCAAGCTATCGCTAATGCTGGAAGCAATGCCAAAAAAGGTCATACATAAGGAATAAATTCCATTAATCCGGCAATAAGTCAAAGAGAGAAAGTTTCTCAAAGATTAATATGCACTCAAAACAATCTTATTACATTCAATCAGGTAAATGTGAGTAGAAAGATTGCTACAGACAAAAGAATTTGTCATCTTAGCCAAAGATTTAAGACGTCTGTGATTTTATTTTCCTCTTTCTTAAGATATTTTGAAAGATTTTCCGGAAGAATTCTATAAAAAAAGCTTTTCACATCTTTTCTCTCAAGCACTATAAAAAAAGCAAAAATGAATGTTAATACGAATTTGAATACAATTCATGTTATTGAGGAAACTATACCCAATCAATTAACTATGAAATTGGAGAAATTTTTTGTAAAAAAATTTCAAATAGATAGAAAATTGTT
>CAYWJC010000049.1:0-1652 GCA_964458505.1 uncultured Candidatus Peribacteria bacterium
CGATTTTCTTATCTTCAAATACATCAGTGATAATGTAAGATGCAAAATATACAACTTGTTCCAATTTCTTAACAGAAATATCAAGAAGCAATCAAGTTCTTGAAGGAACTGATTTGAAATACCAAACATGGGCAACAGGAGCAGCAAGTTCTATATGTCAAGCTCTTTGACGTCTTACTTGGGTAGTTGTAACTTCAACTCAACATCTTTCACAAATCACTCATTTATATCTTATTCTTTTATATTTTCAACATGCACATTCGTAATTTTTTCTTGGACCGAAAATCTGTTCACAAAAAAGTCAACCTCTTTCAGGTCTTTGTGTTCTGTAATTTATGGTTTCAGAAATAAGAACTTCTCAATATGAAAGTGCTCTGACTTGTTCTTTTGATGCGATTCAAATAGCTATTCAAGCAAGATTATCAAGATTTTTACCTTGAGTTATATCTTTTTTTCAAGCAAATTTTCAAATTTGAGAATAATCTGTGATTTTATCATTGAGAAAATTTTCAAAATTTTTATCTTTTAACATGGATATATAGGTTATGAATTAGGTTTATATAGAAAAGGTTTGAATTGTCATTATTCTGAAATTGAATATGACCTTTAAAGTTTATTATTAACTTTCAATTTCTTCTTCATTTCCAAATATTGTTTCAGGTTTTCAAGTTTCAATAGTTGGAACATCAAATTCAACATCAAATTGCCCCTCTAATTTTTCTAATTCTAAATATTTTTCAAGCATATAGTTTTGCTCAGAATCAAGCTCATCTTTATTTAGAAGTTCAATGTTTAAATTAAGCGCTTGTAATTCTCTAAGAAGTACATTGAATGATTCAGGCATGTTTGGTCTCTTGATTCTCTTTCATTTTACGATTGCTTCATATGCTTGAGTTCTTCATGTTATGTCATCTGATTTTATGGTAATCATTTCTTGAAGAATATTTGCAGCTCAATAACCCTCTAACGCCCACACTTCCATTTCTCAGAATCTTTGTCCTCAGTTTTGAGCCTTTCATCCAAGAGGTTGTTGTGTAACCATTGAGTATGGTCAAACAGATCTTGCATGTATCTTGTCTTCAACCAAGTGGTGAAGCTTAAGCATATATTTAACTCAAACCATTGTTTTTTCTTTAAATGGTTCTCATGTTTTTCCATCGAATAATTGAACTTTTCAATCTCTAGGGATTCATGCTTTTTCCATTAAATCTCAAATTTGATCAACAGTTAATCAATTAAGGATCGGTGTAGCAACTTTGATTCCCAGATTTTTAGCCGCAAGTCATAAATGAGCCTCAAGTATTTGTCCGATGTTCATACGAGAGATAACTCAAAGTGGATTTAGAATGATGTCAATTGGAGTTCCGTCTTGCATGTATGGCATATCTTCAACTGGAACGATTTTTGAAACGATTCATTTATTTCCGTGACGTCCTGCCATTTTATCTCAAACCTCAATTTTTCTTGTTTCAGCGATAAATACTTTCACTTGTTTAAATACTCAAGTTGGAAGATTGTCTCAATTTTCTCTTCTTAAGATATGTACTCAAATAACTTTTCATCCAGATCAAGCTGGAAGAACTAAGCTTGAATCCTTAACATCTTTTGATTTATCTCAGAAAATTGCTCTCAAAAGCCTTTCTTCAGGAGAT
>CAYWJC010000050.1:0-8982 GCA_964458505.1 uncultured Candidatus Peribacteria bacterium
AAGGTATAAGACTGGAACAACAGAAAAAGCTCCTGCTAAAATTCAAAATAGAAATCTTTTAAAATTGAAAGGAGAATTATCTATGTATGAAAAAATATAACCCCAAATTACAATTGGAACCAAACAAAATATTCAAATCAAAAAATATCTTAAAATATCAATTATCATTAAAGTTTAATTAATATTAATCTATCAATTTAGCAATTGATGAAATCAAAATCAAATATACCCACTATTTTTTGGGTCTATTTCTAAATATTTCAAAGTTTCAGATTTTAAAGCTTTCTTTGTTTGATTTTTTGAAAACAAGATTCAGAAAAAGCATATTTGCTCAAATTATCACAAAAAATATTCCTAATAAAATAGCTATCAAATCAGGGTTATAAATGATAATTATTCAAAACATCATTGTAAAGAATCATATTGCTGCCATAAAAATTTATTTAGGAATATTAATTTAATTTTTTCTATTAAACATCTTCACTTGAAACTCTCTCGATTACTGCTCATAATTTTCTAATCTTTCAGATTATATCTTCATATCATCTTTCTATATATTCGACATTTGTTATATGAGTGTCTCCCGATGCCACCAATCAGGCTATAATCATAGCAACTCAGGCTCTTAGATCCCAACTCGATACTGTTGCTCATTTTAATTTCGTTTTTCAGAAAATCAAAGCTTCATGCGGATTAAGAATTGCAGGATGTCATTTCATTTTTTCGATTTCCACCAAAAAGTTTAGTCTTCATTCATATATGACTTCTTCTATTTTACTTATTCAATCTGCCTGAGTCAAAAGAACACAAAGAGGAGATTGTAAATCCGTAGGAAGTCATGGAAATACTTTCGTTTGAAATCTTACTGCTTTTAAATTATCTATCGAGTTAAAAACTCTTAAGGTGTCATCTCAAATTTTTTCAAATCTGACTCATGCTTCTTCTAATTTTGCCAAAAAACTTTTCAGATCAAGAATGCATGCATTCTTGATGTCTATATATTCCTTGCTAGTCAATGCTCACAAAACCATAAATGTTCATGCTTCGATATAATCGCTGCAAATGCTAAAATCAATTTCATCAGCTAATTTCTCAACTCATTCTATATTTATAGTGTGATCATAATCAAGTTTAATCTTAGCTCATGCTTTATTGAAAAAATCAATAAGATTTATGACGTGTGGCTCTATCGCTCATAATCTTAATACAGTTTTTCAAGGTCTTAATACGCTTGCTATTATCAAATTTTCTGTTGCTGTAACTGAAAACCAATCTATTATTAATTCTTTTTCTCATGCTTCCATACTTCCTGATAAATGAACCTTTTCCATTCAATCTTCATTTTTATATCCCAGCTTCACTAGTCATTTTATATGCTCATCAATAGGTCTTTTTCAAATATTGCATCAACCTGGAAATGGAATATCTATTTCTCAAAATTTTTGCAGAATCGAAGGAAGCAAAAAAATTCAAACTCTAATTTTATTTATAAGTTCTTTGTTGAATTTCTCCAAACTCATTCATGAACTGTCCATTTTCAATGTGTTTCGGGTAAAATCAACTTTTACTCAAAGACTCTCTATGATATTCAGGAAAGTCAGTACATCTCATATTCTAGGAACATTATGCAATGTTACTTTTCTAAGAAGAAGCGAAGCTGCGATAATTGGCAAGCTTGCATTCTTGGATCAGCTTATCTCCACTTCTCAAAAAAGCTTTTGTCATCAGATTACTTTAAGCATTTATACATTTTAATTTTTAAAAAACTTCCAAAGATTATCCATAAACAATAAAAATTCAAAAAGAAAAGAAGAATAAAATTGACAAAATCAATATATTATATTTTCTCAACTCTGCTTCAATTTTTATCATCAACTATCTTGTATCATAATTTTAATATCTGGTCTCTGATTTTATCTGCCATGACAAAATCTTTATCAAGTTTTGCCTTGTTTCTATAATCAAATAAATCAGAGATATTCTGTGGAATTTCTTCATCATTTTCAAGAATATCAAAATCAAATACATTCAAAACCTCATTAAAAGTTCTGAAAACTCATATTATAGCTTCCAATTCATTTGAATTTATTTCGTTTTTATCGATTTTCGAATTTACGAATTTTATGAAATCAAAAACATATGTTATAGCTTCCACTGTATTAAAATCGTCTTCTAAACAATTAATATATCATTGTATGAAATATCATAGGTTTTCACTGATTTCTTTGCTTACTTTTCCTTGATTCGATTTATAGTTCTTTATCCTTTTAAATACTTCATCGAAAGATTTTATATTTTGTATGGATTGCTTTAATCTATCAAAAGTAAAATTAAAGCTTTCTGAATATTTAGCTCAATAATTCATAAATCTATAACCTCTGTAAATATATGAAACATTGACCTCATCCTTCAGTTTCTCAACAACATCTTTTAATGTATAAAAATTATTGGCAGATTTTGCCATTTTTTTGTTATCCACAAGAACATGTCAATTATGCATCCAATATTTTGAAAAAGTTTTTCATGTAAAAGCTTCACTTTGAGCTATTTCGTTTTGATGATGAGGAAAAATATTATCTATTCATCCCATATGGATATCTATTTGTTCTCAAAAATATTTAAGATTACATGCACTACATTCAATATGCCATCCTGGTCTTCATGAAATTATTTTTTCTTCATTATTAACTATAAATTTCCCTTCCCATTTGTTAGGTCAATCTTTATCTGGATCATAAGCTTTCCATAAAGCAAAATCTCATATATTCTCCTTTTCATATTCATCCAGATTTACCCTTACTCAGCTTTTCATTCATTCCTTATCAAGATGAGCAAGATCTCAATAATTCTTAAATTTTTGAATTGAATAATAAATACTTCAATCTTCAGCTAAATAAGCAAATCATTTAGCTAAAAGTCAATTTATAATCTCTATCATAACATCAATCAAATCCGAAATAGGAGCAATATTATCAGCCTTTCTTATTCAAAGATTTTCTAAATCTTCTAAAAAATAATCAAAATATCTTTTTGTAAATGTTTTTAAATCAATTCATTCCTTTTGACTATCTCTGATGGTTTTGTCATCAATATCAGTAATATTCATTGTCGTTTCTGCTTTGTATCACAAAAATCTTAAAGTCCTGACAACCATATCAGAAAACAAATATGCTCTTAGATTTCAGATATGAGCATAATTATACGGAGTCGGTCAACAATAATAAATCTTTACCTTTTGTTCTTTCAAAGGCTTGAAAACTTCTTTTTTTCTTGTAAGCGTATTTGTTAATTCCATATTTTTATATTTAAGTTAAAAGATTATATTTAAAAAAAAGCGAATTAAAAATTTTTATGAATTTTTTAAAATAAAAGACCTTTTTTAAAGGTCTTTTATTTTATATAAGATATTATTTTTGTAATTGATGTTTTCGTAAAATCTTATCTTCTTTTTCTTTATTTAATTATCAAGCATTTCCAAATGTTGTCATTAAGTATGTGATAAATTATCTAAAGTTATTTTTAGGAATTTTTATAAGGTTCAATTATTTGAATTTGTTTATAAATAAATCCTTTTTTCTTCTGGTATATTAATTATCATCAATAGTTCAATCTCATCTCAACTTAACTCAATTTACGAAGTCATCAGCATTATTTAAGGATGAATTGTCATCGACTGATCCGTCTCATCTAAGCTTTACTCAGTCTACGAAGTCATCGAGTTTGATTTGTGTTACATCCCTTAATGCTTCAAGTTTTACCCTTGTTGAAGAATTACTTACTCTTGAAAGTCTTTTTTCAATTTTTAATAATATCTTATTTAAAGCTTCGACTTTTTTTGTATCATCCAATGATCCATTTCATCTAACCCTAGTTCTGTTAACCAAATCATCAAGTCTTCTATTAAATTGTAGTAATAAGCTCTCTGGTAATACTCTGCTTATTTCTGCTTCTCTACTTCTTCTTGATGAAGATGAATTGTCATCGACTGATCCGTCTCATCTAAGTTTTACTCAGTTTACGAAGTCATCGGAACTGCTTGAAGATGAGGATGATGAACTTGAGCTTGATCATCTTCAGCTTCAATCACTTGAATCATCGCTTCATCATCTTGCACTTGCCATAGATAGTGCTAAACCTAAAGATAGTAATGCTACCATCAATTTTATACTTAAGTTTTTCATAGTTCTTTAATTAAAAATTAATTTTTTATCCTTTCAATTTATTTTTGTTTGGATCGGTTATCATATGTTTTTTTGTAATTATGTCAACAAAAAAATATATGTTTTTTTAATAATCCTATATTTAAGACAAAAAAACGACATATATTTAATAAGTGAACAATAACTTTATTCAAAAAAACAATCGAAAAATACGATTGTTTTTTATTTTAAATTTTAAAAAATTATAATTTCTTATTTTTTAATAAGGCTATAGCTACTTTTATTTCAAAATAAGAAATTCAAGAAAATCAAATTTCATCAAGTTTTTCTTTAATTGGTTTTAGTTTATCAGTCTTATCTTGAAAATAAGATTCTATAACTTTTTTGATTTGCAGCAAATTATCATGATTGGCTATTTTGAAAATATCTTTTGGTTCAATATCTCAAATTTCAAAAAGTCTAACTATATGTCATTCAATTGTTACGGATGACATCTGTCTTATATCTGATATTTCCTTTAAAGTTTTTCAATCATTGAAAAGATTTAAGGTTTCTTTATAGGTATCTCAACTTGAAATTTTGATTGAATCAGTTTTTTTCTTTTCTTTTTTAGATCATTTTGTTTTTTTAAATGCATTTCCTTGTATTTTTATAGCTAGAAAAGACTGTAATTCCTTTTCTTCTTCTTTTAGCAGATATTCATTTTTTATAGAGATCTTTCATTTGTCAGTTAGTCATATAACCGGATATTGCCCTGATGTTTTTTCTAAAAATCATCTTCTTAAAAGTCACTCTAAAAGTCATACAACAAGATCATTGCTATATTCTTCAAGAATTCAATAATCTCAATTATTATCAAGTCATGCGTTTAATATTTTTTTATCTTTGCTTCAGATCAAAAATCCAGCCAGTAGATTTACTCAAAATCTTTTATCTAATTTCTTAACAACATCCAGAACTATTTCGAAAACTGATAAATTAACAAGATTTTCAATCTTTCAATTATCGAATTTATCTTTTTCAATGCAGAAATCACAAGTTCAACAATTTTCTCCTAAGTTCAATAAATCTTCTTCATCTCAAAAATATTCCAAAATAAATCTTTTTCTGCAACTCGGATAAAAAAGCAGCTTTTTTATTTGCTCTAATTTAAAATAAGATTCTTTCTCGAGTAATTCCTGTCTTTTCCAATCGATAAGAATTCATCATTGTTTTCTTTTTTCTTGTGTCAGGGTAATTCATTTTCATCTAAATCAATCCAAGACTTCTCACTCAAATCATTTATTCACTATTCAATATTTTTCAAAAACCTTTATGATGCTTCAGATTTTCATATCATTTCCAACTCCTGATTCTTTTGCCATTACAGAATATGTTTTTAATACTTGCGCTCATTTTCATTCTCAATATTGGTAATCTTTATACAAATATTCATAGAAATCCAAAACTTCTTTTTTCTTCGGATAAATATTCTCAATGAAAAATTCTTGGATTTTTGTGTCTCAAAAACTGGCCAACACTACTCAAAAAGAATTTTTTCCGTCTCTTCAGGCTCTTCAGACTTCTTGATAGTAATTTTCTATTGACCAAGGCAAATTATAATGAATGACAAATCTTATATCTTTTTTATCTATACCCATTCAAAAAGCATTTGTCGCAACAATAACCTTATAATCTGAATTCATAAAATTATTTTGGGTATCTTCCCTATTATTGGAAGTCATAGCTCAAGTATACATTCAAACAGAAACATTGCGACTGTTTAAAAAATCATAAACTTCACTGACCATTTTTCGGCTTGAACAGTAAATAATTCCGGATCAAGGAGTTTTATCTATGATTTCTAATGTTTTCTCAAGTTTTTCCTCTTTTTTACTGATCTCTCTAATTAGGATTATTATATTTTTCCTATCGAATCATTTTGTAAAAATATTATATTTTTTTAATCACAACCTATCGACAATATCTTCTCTTACTTTTTTTGTCGCCGTTGCTGTTAAGGCTACAATTGGAAAATCTTGTTTTTCTTTCAATATATTTAAAAATCATTTTATTTTCATGTAACTTGGTCTGAAATCATGTCACCATTGGCTAATACAATGAGATTCATCAATCGCAACCAAAGCTATTTTCAATCTTTGCATTATACTTACAAAATTTCCAGAATTAAGCCTTTCAGGCGCAATATAAAGGAATTTTACGCTATTATTTTCAGAAAAATCGGAATATAGCAATTCATCCAAAATATCCTTTTGCTCGCTTATAGAAATAGTTGAGTTTATTTGCTCTGAACGTATTCATAAGGAATTTAGCTTATCTATTTGATCCTTCATTAAAGAAATGAGCGGAGAGATTATTATCGTAAGTCATTCAAGAACTAGTCACGGAAGCTGATAAGTCAAGGATTTTCATCCTCAAGTAGGCATAAAAACAAGAGTATCATTTTTATTGACGATACTTTCAATTACCTCTCTCTGTCCTTCTCGAAATGATTCTAATCCAAATTTTTCTTTTAATATTTTTTCTAAATCTTGCATTCGTATTTTAAATTAACTAAAAAAGTATATGAAAAAAATTATAAACACGAAATCAAAGAAAAATATTGAAAAATTTAAGAATTATTTTTTCGCTAAAACCTCAGTCGCGTAGTGTACAGTTAAATAATACCTTCATTTTTTATCATCAATACTGATTCAAAGTCATATTTGATTGAAGTTTTTACCTATTATGCTTGAATAATGCGGAGAATATTTTTTTCACTTTTCCTTCATATAGAAATTGAAGGTTTTTCTTACTGAAGAAATCAGATCTTGTGTACAATCTTTCTTATTACATCTATAAACTTCCCATCAGATGCTTTCTGAAAAAGTTGCACTATTGATTTTTTTGAAATTAACGCCCTTTGATCCAAACCATGACAAAATCTTCTTATAATCATAATAAAGCATTTGACCTGGTCTTTTATGATCTATATATCATTTTGTTTTTGAATAATCTGACCAATTTTGAGAAGTTGAATTCAAAAAAGCATTGTAAGTCAAATTTTTAATTCAATAATTGGATCTTTCTGAATTTGTCCATTCCAGCCACTTATTTCGGACCGTTTCAATATTATAATTTGAAGCTGATAAATTCGGAATATAAATGGTCAAAAACGTGATTCAAATCAATATTTTAAATAAGGATTTCATAAAAATTTTGCAATTTAAAAATTTGCCTTATTATAACTAAAAGTCTTAAATGTAAAGTTTTATTAAATTTAGATTATCCATGTCAAAATTAAAAGTCATTATCAAAAATGAAAAACAAATAGAGTGAATAAGAGAAGCTTCAAGGGTGGCAGCCTTAGCTCTTGAAATGATAGAAAATTATGTAAAAGCAGGAATAACCACGGAAGAGCTTGATCATATTTGTAATGCTTTCATTATGCAAAATTGATGAAAGTCAGCATGTATTTGATATCATTGATATCCAAAATACACCTGTATTTCACTTAATGATACAATTTGCCATTGAATTCCTTCAAAAAATGAAGTGCTTAAGGAGTGAGATATTGTGAATGTTGATATCACAGTTATAAAAAATTGATTTTATTGAGATACTTCAAGAATGTACGAAGTCTGAAAAATTACAAAACAAGCAAAAGATCTTATTGATGTAACAAAAAAAGCTCTTGAACTTTGAATAAATGAAGTTAGACCCTGAAATTTCACATGAAACATTTGATATGTCATTTCAAAATTCGTGGAATGAAAATGATATTCTGTTGTAAGAGAATATACAGGGCATTGAGTCTGAATTGATCTTCATGAAGAACCTTACATTTATCATAAATCTCAAAAAAACAGTTGAATCAAAATGGAAAAATGAATGATTTTCACTATCGAACCGATGATAAATATCTGAGGATTCAAAACAAAGATTCTTAAAGATTGATGGACAGTTAAAACCGAAGATTGAAAACTTTCAGCTCAGTTCGAACATACTGTTCTTGTTACTGACACTTGATATGAAATATTGACTCATTCATAAAAACTTCAAAAAAATTTTGAAAAACGAAAAAAGCTTATATAATCTCTACATTAAAGTTAAAAGCATCAAAAAAACTCTTAACTCTTAACTCATAACTCTTTATTTAAATATGGCACAAGTAACAAAAGATTGATTTGTTTTCAATATCCTCGATGAAATACTTAATCAATATTGAGAATTAACAAAATTGGTTTTGAATACAGAATCAATGGATAATAATGAAAAGCAATATTGGTTTGATATTTTGCCTTCAATGACTGATGAACAAGTAGACAGATTATTCGATATTCTGGAAACAGAAAGAAAAAAATTAGAAGATCTTGAACTTAAATATCAAGAAGAAATTAAGACATTGAATGAAAAGCATCTAATAGAATGGCAAGAATTCCAAGTTAAGGAAAATAAAGAAAAAATTAAAAAAGCTGAATCTGACGATAAAGAAAATTCTTCTTCGGCGGATGATGTTCTTAAAATGCTTGACGATTTATAAAAAACTTTAAAAAACTTTGATCTTTGCGTTCAAAATTTACGTTTCCTCATTCATCGTAGCTACCGCTACGACTCATTCCGGCACGCATTTTTCGCACAAATATCTTTGTTTTTCAAAATTTTCAGTTTAATTATAAAAAATCTAATTCTAAGTTATAAATATGTTAAATATTGAAATAAAGAAATGAAAAATTCCTCTTCTGAATGAAAAAAACTTTGTCACAACAAAAAAAATTAATATAGACTTTTGACTTGAAGCTATTATCCAATTGAATTATTCTGATAAGAATTTCTTAAGTTT
>CAYWJC010000051.1:0-1899 GCA_964458505.1 uncultured Candidatus Peribacteria bacterium
AAGTTATATGGATTGCCTTGTACCGCGCATGACTCTTGACTTATCATTGCTGACTTGATCGGTAACCTCAGATAATCTAGCAGGTATTTAATATTTTCACATTTTGTAGTCCCAGTTGGATATGTCTTTGTTGTAGTAATAGATTATCTCGTTTTCTATGTCTTTTTGAAAATCGCGTGGAAAGTAATCTATATATCTGTTATCGAACAATTCTTTTGTATCAGTAGCATGTTTTTTTTCTTTTGCAAAATACTCTTTGTCTGCCTGTTCCAAATATCCCAAATTAATTTCCCTAACTGCTTTATTTAGATAATTTGAACAAAAAGCATCGGCATCTGCTCTTCATCAGTCAACTCACTCCTCTCATAATTTAGTCACTATTTCTTTTCTGTATTTTTCGACTTGGGAAATGAAATCTCATGTTATTCTTTGGTTATTCTGATAAACCGCAAGAATTACATTTCACAATTCTTTTGAGAATTCATTGCAAGATTTTGATTTTTCATTTCAGATCGATTCAGCTAAAGATAAAAACATCATAATTGATTTTTGACGATCTCAGGTTTTTCCTTGCATTATGGCTGCCATTGTCCTTGCTCATTTTACTGCATCAAGATTTGCTGAAGTGACCTTGTAATAATCTGAAGATTTTTTTGAATCAAAAAGATTCCAATAATAAATATATGCAAGATAATAGGGGATATTAGGATTGATGCAAGGATTCGCATATCTTTCTTCTGTCCAAAGTTTTTTCAGATCGACTTCTTTCTCGATAAGCTTTATTTTACCGACATCACAAGTATTTTTAATTCATTTTAGTCAAAGTAATTCAGACTGCTTTATATTTTTATCTCTTTCATCTTTTGTGAGTTTTTCATATCTTTCATTATAGTCTGGCAAAAGAAGTTCACCGATCTCATAGGGATAAGTGAAGTATGGATTCACATCTGTTATAAGATTTAGCATTTCATATAAATATTTTTTATAGTCAGATGAAATAGCATTCGATCAAATGTATTGTATAGCTCAAAGCCAATAAAAATCAGCAACCAAATTATCGAATCAAGAAGATGATAATTTTACTGTTTTTGAGCTAGGTATGAATTCAGGATGATTTACAAGATTGTACTTGATTTCAAGATGTTTTGGATAATTTATCTTTGATCAAAAATAATAAAATGAAATTAATCCAAATATTACAAAAATTATTATAAAAAACTTTCTTTGCATAATTGTGATTTGAGTGGTGAAATATTTAATTTTAAATTGAGGATTTTTAAATATCAATTCAATCAATGTCTATATCAATCGATTTAGATGATGGTTTTGAATAAGTCATGTGCATAACTCTTTCTTTTCAATCTCATTCGCTGAATGTTTTTAATCATTCGATATTTTTCTCAGATATGTAATGATGTATTTTTTTTCTTTCATATGCTGAAAAGTCTGGAAGTGAAATGCTTTTGTTGTTCTTTGTTACATAATCGATTCTTCAATCTATATATCTAAAAAGCTTCTCATCTTTTGATTTCAGATAATCATTCACTTCAAGATGAATCGTAAAATTTCTTCAAATCAGATTTTCGATCATTCTAGAGAGAAGATGTTTTATTATTTCTAATGTTTGACCATGAGTTCATATTATAAGTTTTGAATCAGGGGTTTCTAATTTTATAAAATAAATATTTTTTCCTTCATCTTCAATGTCAACAGTTAAGGAATCTATCTGAACTCAAGATAAAGTAAAAAATCTTAGACATAGATCATTAATTTTTTCTCTCATATTTCTTTTTATACGATTAAACGATTGAGATTATATTAATTTTTTAAAAAATTAAAAGTTTTAGTTTTATATTTTACAAAGAATGTTTTTTGCTTATTATGTGTGACATATTCTGG
>CAYWJC010000052.1:0-4179 GCA_964458505.1 uncultured Candidatus Peribacteria bacterium
TCATGATACTCTAATTTTATATAGGATAATCAAATATTATCTGTTATTTTTGAAGGATTCCAAACTACAGAAATTCATGTTCATCAGAATATTCATGAAACAGGCGAAGTTATCGTGTTTGAGGCGACTGTTGGAAGAGTATTATCAACAGTTGTTGAAGTATTTAGTGTTCAGGTATTGATTCAGGAATTATTTGCAGCAGTAAACTGAAATTGCTTGATTCAACTTGAAATTGAATTGGATGCTCCTGTAGAAAATATAAATGTGGCAATATTTCCAACATATGAACAATTGACTCAGCTAACAGGCGAAGCACAAGAGATGTTAGAATAACCTGAATCCTTTATACTTTGAGCATTCAGCCAAATATTTTCTATGCTTGAATTAGTGATAGTTGCCTTGACTTGAAGATTATTTCATCACTTTGTGTATGAAGTGGAATTCAAAATAGTATCTGTTACTGAGGCATTTGAAAAATTTGGGACATTTGTGTTAATATAAAAGTTATCACAAGATGAAAAACCTCAGATATTTCAAAGATTATCATAAGCTAAAACTCCCCAAGCAAAATTTCCAAGATTAGCTAAATTTACCGATTGAGATAATTCTAATAGATTGGAATGATCGTACTCTGAATAGGTTCATGTACAAGTTTTCCAATTCGTATAAGTTGAATCTCAAGAGAATATTCTTATTTTGTATCATTTAATTCCTGACCCATTTCATGAATCATCACTTGCAAGAATCCAGGAAAAAGACGGATTTATTATTCATAAAACTCAATTAGGTCAAAATTTGTTTAGATTGACAGTATTAGGTCAATTGTTATCAAATTTTATATTTATTATAGATGAATTATTTGTGTTTCAAGTCGCATCTGTTGCAAATAATCGAACTTCATAATGCGCTCATGAAACTAGTCCTAAGCTCGCAAGATTTATCGTGACATTATGACTTCAAGCAGTTAAATCTGAAGGATTTGAAATAAAGTAAGTCTTTGTAGTATCGACATTTCATCAGATTCTTGTGAAAACAATCCTAGTATCACCATTTCAGACCAAATTTTCACTTGCAGTATAGTTAAATTGAACACTTCCAGAATAAAAATTTGAATGTACAGAAGTTGTTCATGTTGAAAAATTTGTTATATTTGGGTTAATAGAATCAGATATTATTATTCATCAAGTTCCATAATTGAAAGATCAATCAACAGGAACTCACCAGACAGATCATGTTGAGATTGAAAGAACTCAAGTTGACGAAGTATCTGTTAAATCGTTTATTTCAATATTTATGATGTCATTTGAAATAGAAGAAACATTGATTCATGTGAAAGTATTTCATCAAATCTGATAAGTGAATCAGCTTGCAAATTGGCTTCAAGTATCTGTCTTTAAGTTCGTATCAAATTTTACCCTTAAATTTCATGTTGAAGTGAAAGAAGCTGAAATCACTGATGGGTGAGGTACAATATCTGCAATCAAAGTTCAAGTTGCACTTGCAACATCTCAAATATTCAAAGATTGTCACATTATGGCAACATAGGCCATATAATTTCATCATGAAAGAGGATTTCAAAGGCTGTCATTTATTATATCACTTGATCAAGTCCATGAAGTAGCATTCTTATCATAAATAATTCAAACGCTTGTTCATGAGAAAGAACTTCATTCAGGTAAAATATAAATTCTGTATGACTGAAATGAAGAATAATTACTTCATACTGAATTATCAAAAGTAACCTTTAAATCTCTTCCATCAACTCAATCCCATCAAATATCATTATCAGAAAGTGTTAATCATGAAGAGCTCATTGTTGGTGGTGGTAATTCTTTTACCAGATTAATGTTTGCACTTGATTCGTTTCAAACATTATCCTTACAATAGGCTGTTATATTATTATCTCATATTGATAGCCAATTATTTAAAATCATATCATCGTTTTTGATATCTTTAATACTTGCTTTATAGTCAGTAGAATTTCAATTCACTCAAAATTTATAGAATCAATCTTCGCCACAATAAATGCTTCAGGTTGAGTTATTTAAAACAACTGCTCAAGGTGAAATATTTATGCTATACGCGTCTGGAGGAGTAATATCTTTAATGACTATGAAATTTGTACTTCAGATATCTCATTCATCTGATTTTACACATGCAAATATAGTGTTTGTTCAGTCAGATAAAATTGATGCATCTATATCTACATCAATTGTTTCTCAAGTGGAGTAAGTTGTCCAATCTATCATGTCAGATCAAGCTGAGCAAGATCAGTTTCAATTTATAACTACTTTATATTGTCAGGCTTTATCAGAAGAAAAAGATATCGAAGAAGAATTGTATCATGAAATATCTGATACAATGCTTTCTCAAGAAGTTACTAAAGTTACAGCAGGTGCTACCGGAGTTGCAATGGTTAATGTCAGATCTGATTTTATATCCTCATCGTCAAAATTGCTGTTTGGATCATTAGGCTCTGATAAATTGTTATCCTCATCTTTTGCTGAAAAATCCATATAAGACAATATTTTATCTCCTGGATCAGTTAAAGTCGTGATTCATATTTTTTTAAAATTTGCAGTTTTTCAGTCTGGATCGCATGAATCGTATATTAGATTTTCCTCGTTTGACAATCATAAGGAAGAGAGATTGACATTTATGATTCATCAGTCAATATTTCAACATCAATTATAATCTTTAACTTTTAGGTTTAAATCAATGCTATCTATTCAGTTTCATACGATAGATGACTTAGAAAAACTGTAATTTATTATATGAGGATTAACATTAACATAGATTATCGTGGACTTTGTATTCGATGTTAACTCTCAATCTGCCGTAAAATATGTTGATAAGACATTTTGATAAATACTATGATCAGAGGGAAATTTCAAGATATTTCTTCTGACTGCATAGATTGATCAATTGCTTAAGCTTGCCAATCAATTGATGAAATTCGGTATTGACGGCGGGTTGAATGATGCTAAAGGAACTACAAAAGTTGATGCTCAGTTAACTTGTGTTGCAGCCCTTGTTCATCAGCTATATAGAATATTTGATGGAAAATTTGTAAAATATGAAACATTTGTTATAGAACTCGTTTCATTATTTTTCAGATAAGATTCAAATCTGAATTCTTGATTAGGCTGAACAGATAATGTATCTGTCGGATTAGAGAAAGCTGAGCTTACATCAAGGCTGACCTTTTGTTGATAAAGATCAATTCAGGAAGCATTAACTTCCTGAATCAAGCTTATGTTTAAAATATTTGAACAGAGTAATTGTATTACCAGAAACAAAACTAGAAATTTTTTCAACATTATTACCTTAGACAAATTATATTAAGATTAAATATAATGTTTTTTTATATTTTTTCAATTCAGTTTTGTTTTTAATTTTTCTTGTTAAATGGCTTCATTTACAAGCAAACTTATATTGATAACCTTTTGATTTCAGGCTTTGTCTTGCAATGTTATATTTGTACTTGAAAGTCATGAAGTTGATGCCAATCAACTTATATTTAAGGAATTAGAATAGCTTGAAGTTGTTGAAATTGTAATCCCTCACAAATCCCCTCAAGATATAACTTTTACATCTTCATTGAAAGTTATTGTTTGATTTACTGGATCTCATTGATTAACCGCTGTTAATGCAGTATCAACTTCATTTATAGTTGTATCCAAAATTATTGATGATGATCTTACTAAAGATACATTTCAGATAGCATCTCTAGACCAAATATAAATATTATGTACTCAATCTCAAGATGACATTGTGAAAGAGGTTGGTTCAGAGCCTGTAACTGAAGAGGCTGCAGGAGCTGAACTTGATTCACTTATAAACCATCAAGTTACACCAACATTATCAGATGCAGATGTCGATATCGATAAATTCGTAGTATTTGTATAGCCAGACTCAGCTCACGCATTACCTGTTAGGTTAAGAGAATTTACAGTAGGAATATTTCTATCAAGTATTATGGTTGCTGATCTGGATGGAGAAATATTTCAAGCCAAATCTTTAACATAAACATAAACCGTTTTAGATCAATCTGAAGTATTTTGTATATTATAATCTGTAGGTACTGTAGTACTCCATGAAGCATCCGAAGCAGAAGGTGGTGTTGCTGATTCTGATACAAACCAAGCTGCAACATCAGCCATATCCGCATGTGTTGTG
>CAYWJC010000053.1:0-2061 GCA_964458505.1 uncultured Candidatus Peribacteria bacterium
GAAAAGACAATAGTATTCTGCGCCACTCAAGATCATGCCCTTGCTGTCAGAGATTTATTCAATCAACACAACAAAATAAAAGATCCAAGTTATTGTGCAAGAGTAACAGCCAATGATTGAGCTAGAGGGGAACAATATTTGAGAGATTTCCAGGATAATGAAAAAACTATTCCTACTATCTTGACTACATCACAAAAATTATCGACAGGAGTCGATGCTAGAAATGTCAGAAACATAGTTTTAATGCGTCCTGTTAACTCAATGATAGAATTCAAGCAGATTGTATGAAGATGAACGAGAACATTCGATGGCAAGGAATATTTCACGATTTATGATTTTGTTGATGCTTACAAACATTTCTCAGATCCAGAGTGGGATTGAGAACCTATTGAACCTGAGCCTTGTAAAAAATGTAATAAAAACCCTTGTGAGTGTGAATATACTCCACCTAAGTCTTGTTCTATCTGCTGAGAAAGACCATGTATATGTGAAAAGTGACCTAAGATTTGTAAGATATGCGAGCAAACCCCTTGTACATGCAAAAAGAAAGTAATAATCAAGCTTAAAGATTGAAAAGAAAGAGAAATCAAACATATGATCTCCACTTCATTCTGGTGAGCTGATTGAAAACCTGTTTCAGCTGAAGAATTCATAAGAAGTATGTTTGAGGATATAATTCCTGAGTTTTTCAAGAGCGAGGAGGAATTAAGAGAAATTTGGTCTAATCCGATAACCAGAAAATTATTTCTAGAAAAACTCTCCGAAGCAGGATGTGACAAGGAAAAATTAGAGACACTTCAAAAGATGATTGAAGCTGAAAAAAGTGATATTTTCGATGTATTAGCTTATTATTCTTTTTCTATACAGCCAATTACAAGAGAAGATAGGGTAAATGAACATAAAAGTATGATTTTAAAAAACATCGAAGATAAACAAAAGGAGTTTTTAGAATTCGTGCTTTCAAAGTATATAGAGAAATGATCTGAAGAACTTGATGAGGCTAAGATTCCAACTCTCATCAATATGAAATATCAGGCTACTATGGATTGAATAAAGGTGCTATGAGGAGTTGATAAAATCAGAGAAACATTTTTTGAATTTCAGAAACTCTTATATTTGAATTTAAAGAAAAGTGTTTAATTATATTACAATTTGTAACTATGTTCATAACTAAATCGCTATATGTAGATTATCACGAGCACAAAAAACTTGCTTGGTGGAAAATAAATGATATCTGAGTCTATAAATTCATAAAATGAATAGAAGATGAGGACGAATGAGAGGATATGAATGTTAAGTTATGACAAAGAGTTGAAGATGTAGTATGAGAATATTTATATAAAAAATTTTGAAATGAAAGATTGAATGTTTTTGAAGAAGTAAAATTCAACGAATGCGTCGATGAAGAACAGGAAGATATAATAATATCCTCTTATAAAAATGACTTAGAAACGAATCTAAAAAGGACCGAGGAAGCCATATTAAAAAGAACTCCTTTGATTTATCAGGCATGATTTTTATATAATTGATTATTCTGCAGAGTGGATTATCTAAAGCTTAACGCAAACTGAAATTATGATTTGATTGAAGTTAAGGCCAAAACATGAGTAAGAAAAGATAGGACATACAAAAAGATTTCTAATAAATGAGCTTGAAAATTAGAAGATGTATATTTAGCTGATATATCATTCCAAAAACACGTAATATCAAAAGTATTCGAAGAGAAAGGTCTTTGAGTCTTAGAAAATAAATATTTTGCTTATTTGAACAACAAATACATAAAAGATTGAGCTTTAAATATTGAAAAACTGATAATTTTAGACCAGGTTGATTGCACAAATGAAATACTTTTAATCTGAGAGGATGATGACAAGAAGGAAGACAGGGATGATAGTTTACAGCATTACTCATGAATTGAGGAGACTGTGAAATTAATCGACGATGACATGAGATTATCAGAATCTGAATTTAATACTAAATATCCGTTCAGCTGAAGCAAATACATAACTTACTTCTGAAAAGATAAGCCTTTCTGAACAATATACTGAAAATGACTTACAC
>CAYWJC010000054.1:0-3635 GCA_964458505.1 uncultured Candidatus Peribacteria bacterium
AATGAAATCAAACCTTTTCTTTTTGTTTATTAAAAAAAATCAAATTATCGATATCAAGAAAAAAAGAATGTATCAAATTTTTTCTATTGAAACTCAAAAGATTTTAGCTCAATATCTCAAATTGATGCTATAAGGAGTGAGTGTCTCATTTTGCCAAAATTCATTAAATCCTTCTTTGATTTTTTCTCAAAAACTCATGTTTCAAATCAAAATCTTCAAGCCATCTCATCTTATCTCCCCTTGCACAATCAAAATAATCAACATATCTGATGGCACTTGAGAAATAAATTGAAGTTTACTAAATAAAAACTTATCATTGATACTTCGTTCTGAGTCGATAGTAAGAGTCTCTCCTGGAACAATTTGTTGTCCGTTCAAAAATCAATATCCTAAAATTCATTTTCATTTAACTTTTCAAGATATATTTAAAAAATCTTTTTTATCATATTTTCAAAGAATGATAAAACATTGAGTTTTACAATCAAAGGTTATTCAATTCTCTGATTCATTGAATTGCGCAAATCACTGAGTTTGAAATTCAGCAAAGACCTTATTTTGAAATAAAAATAAAGACAAATATAAAAAAATAAATATTTTTTTCATTAAATTCTTTTACTTATAAAAAAACTTCGTATATATCAATTCAAAATATTAAGGAAATTATTTAGTCTTCCACTAATATGTTTATATATATCTTCACATATTTTGCAAATAATTCTCCACAAATATATCAGCCATCAGACTTACATCATTTAATTCATAGATCGCTAGAATGGCATTTATGTAATCTCTATCTTTGATTTGTAAAAAACTAAATGGGGGTAATCAATTTTTTATCAATGGAATATTAGACGATATTCTTGAAACCCTCTTGTTCAAGTCCATAAATAATTGAAAATATGGGATAAAAACAAGGATAAATAAGCTTTGTTCAAAAGGATTTTTTATCTTCGATAACTTATCCAAAAACATTGAAAATTGTTCTTCCAATTGAAATTTGTTATCTAAAGGAACATATGTCGATCATCAGATTTTAACTTCACTGCTTCTTATTGTTCAAAGATAATCCTCTATAAGAAGTCATTGTGCTAAAATTTTGTGAATATTGCAAAATTCTTGTTTTGTATACAAAATATCATTTCTGTTATCTATTATATATTTAATTGCATTCTTATGATTTAAGATCATTTGGGATTCGAATTTTGTTTTTCAATCAGCTTCAGTGTTGTACTTAATAAGAATCTCCGTATCCAAATAATTATAAGTGTTTCCTTCTAATTTTGATGAAGAAAAACTTAAATCTATAAGTAAATTTTCTATTCATCTTATATTTGTCTTATAATCATATGTTGATAATAAAGAAAGTTTTTCATATTTATCTTTGATTTTTAAATATCTTTCTCAAAGAAATGAGGTTGCATTTGGAATATAATTCTCTAAAAAATCGAAATCATATTTTTTTAAAGGTCTTTCAAAAAAATCCTTTTTCAAATATTCCAAAATAAAATCAGCTCATCAAATTTGATAGTTTGAATTTTTACCTTCTTTGATTTTAGTAATTTTTCAATTTTTGATCAGTTTATTTAAATTCCTAACTATTGTTGTTTCATTGAATTCTATAAAATTTTCTTTTATCTTAGTATAAGGAACTGATCAGTTTAATCTGATATATTCAAAAATTTTATCTGATAAGAAATCTTTTTTCATTTAATGTTTTGCAAGTAATAATTTTAAAATGCAAGTAATAATTGTGCTTTATTAATAGAAATATTATATTAATATGTATAATAAATGCAAGTAATAATATAAAAAATGCAAGTAAAAAAAGTCAATAATGTTGCAAATAAATATGACTAATGTTGCAAATTTTGCAACATAAATTAATTTATAATGCAACATAAATAATATAAAATTTGCGTTCTACTTATAAAAAAACTTCTTATATATCAGTTCCATCAAAATCCTGAAAGCATTACCATTCTTTTGTCATTTTCCAAGGCTATATTCAGTATATCTTATATTTACCGGTACTTCTTTATAATTCAGTTCAAGACCTCTTATCTCATCAAGAAGTTCAGAAGCATACATCATTCCATCTGAGTCGATCTGTATTTTTTTCAAAGATTCAAGAGAAATTACCCTATATCAATTATGTGGATCTATTATCCAAAGTCAATTAAACAGATAGGTGATAATTCTTGATCAAAACAGTATGAATTTTCTGAAAGTCGGAATATTTGATGCACTTCATCAATCTATGAATCTTGATCATAAGAAAACATCGATAGATTTGTTTTCATTGATTTCTCAGATAAAAGTTTTCATGTCACTTATATCCATTTGTCAGTCAGCATCAAAAGTAACAATCCACTTAGCTTTAAGTTGATCTCAATATCTTTTCAAAAATTCGAATCCAGTTTTATTTGCAGCTCATCATCATCTATTTATAAGGTGAGATATAAGAATCAAGTCCTTATCCTTATGTTTTTCTTTCTTTTCCAAAACTAATCTGACCGTATTATCGACCGATCAATCATTAACCACAAGAATTTTAGAAAAGCCGTAATCAAATATTTCGTCTATGACACTAGGTAAAGTTTGTCATTCGTTATAACTTCTTATGAGAAATATGTATTCTGAAAGTTTACCTTCAGTTAATTTCAGATTCGATAATTCTCCATGCGACAAAGCTTTTTGGATTGATTGCTCTGTGATGATTCTTGTTGTCAAAAATGTTTGTTTGGTTGCTTTGTTTAAAATTTCAAAATAGAAATACGCCAATAAAATTATTGATATGTAAACCAATAAATCCGCTCATCTAGCAATTCAAAAAAGGCTTCAGAATCTATTAAGCAGGCTGGTATCAAATGAAAAAAGAATTATGAAAAAGGTTCATCAGAAAAACACCAAAAAATGAAGTCAATTGAACCTTTTTCTCTGAAACGAATCGATGGCAAACAAAAAAAAGACCAATCCTGAGATTATAAAAATAAATTGCAGCGGAGATAGAAACATGCCACAAAAATTAAAAGATATTTTTATAATAATATTAATAATTTTTTAATTTACAAATTATTTGGATTATTTGTAGAATAATGATTGAAAATTAGCAGAATTTTAAAAATGAGACTAAAATAATAAAATAACGATAACCCTTCCGCCCTGTCGGGCACCTTCCCTATATTAGGGAAGGAAATATTTAAACGGTCATTTGACTAAATAAAATAATTTTATTAATAACAGAATTGATATCTGTTTTAATTTCGTTATTTGTAAATCTTAAAACGGTATAGTTGTTATTTTTAAGTATTCGATCTCTCATATCATCATATTCAATCCTTTCTTTTTTATTATGGATTAATCAATCTATTTCTATAATTAATTTTAAAGAGTGACAATAGAAATCTGCTATATAAAACCTGTCAATTTGGTTATCCTGCTTATAGGCAAATATAGGTTTTTGCCTTAAGAACTTTAAAGAATTAATTTTTTGTTTTCTTAATATTTTCCAGAGCAACTTCTCTGATTCTGTTTGTCATTTTCTAAGTTGTCTAGATATGTTCTTTATATATTCTGGTTTTATATGAAAATCTGACATTTTTTTAATTAAGAATTATTAGTAATAATATATATTT
>CAYWJC010000055.1:0-3687 GCA_964458505.1 uncultured Candidatus Peribacteria bacterium
TAAAAATCTGAAAATCAAGTGTTTGAAAAAATATAAAGATATCAACTTAACAAGTTGCCTTTTCCACAAATATTTATATACTAAAGCCATATAAAAATCCGTTTTTCAAGTCTATTTCTTACAGAATAGACTGTTTATAAAATAAATTATTGAAAGAATGTTTGAACAGTCGTTTAAAAATATAGATGATATCCTTCATAAGGATGCATGATGCTGAAGTGAGCTTGATTATGTAGAGCAGACATCATGGATTCTTTTTTTGAAATATCTTGATGATCTAGAAAATACTAAGAAATTCGAATATGAATTAGCCTGAAAGGAATATAAATATCTAATCCAACCTAGATTCCGTTGGAATACTTGGGCGGTTCCTAAAACAGATGAATGAAAGATAGATCATAATAAAGCAATGTCATGATCTGATTTGAAGGATTTCGTTGATCACGAGTTGTTTCCTTATTTTAAGAAATTTAAAGTTGATGCAGATAGTGCAGACACAATAGAATATAAAATCTGAGAAATATTCAGTGAGCTAAAAAATAAGATTCAAAGCTGATATAATCTCCATGAGATTTTAACTATTATTGACTGATTACATTTCCAGACAGCAACAGAAATCCATGAGCTTTCTCATTTATACGAAGGAAAAATCAAGAACATGTGAAATGCCTGAAGGAACGGATGAGAGTACTACACACCTCGTTCGCTTATAAAGACTATAGTAAAAGTGGTTGATCCAAAAATCTGAGATAAAATCTATGATTGAGCTGTAGGATCTGCCTGATTCTTGGTAGAAGCCTTTGAATACCTTAAACAAGGTAAAAATCTGAGTACTAAAGATGTTGAGACTCTCCAAAAGAAAACCTTTTATGGGAAAGAAAAAAAATGACTTGCCTATATCATAGGCATCATGAACATGATATTACATGGAATTGAAGCACCAAATATAATCCATACTAATACTCTTTCAGAAAATTTGGCAGATATTCAAGAAAAAGATAGATTTGATGTTGTTTTGGCGAATCCACCTTTTTGATGAAAAGAAAGAGCTGAAGTTCAGCAGAATTTCCCTATAAAAACCTGAGAGACAGCATTCTTATTTTTACAGCACTTCATAAAAATGCTCAGAGCCTGATGAAAAGCATGAATCGTCATAAAGAATACCTTCCTTTCCAATACAGATAATGCATCAGTTTCAATCCGTAAACTCCTACTTGAGAATTGTAATCTTCATACAGTGCTAGATTTACCAGGAGGAACGTTTACTTGAGCATGAGTAAAAACGGTTGTTCTGTTCTTCGAAAAATGATCCCCTACTAAAAAGGCATGGTTTTATCAGCTTAATCTTGAAAGAAATCTTGGGAAAACCAATCCTTTATCTGTGAAAGATTTATCGGATTTTATAGAATTACAGAAAACTAAAACTGATTCTCCAAATTCTTGGTCTGTGGATATGAACAAAGTTGATACATCTACATATGATTTATCGGTTAAGAATCCAAATAAAACAAATGATATATTATTGCGTTCGCCAGAGTTAATTATTAGTGAGATTAAGCTTTTAGACAAAGATTCGGAAGAAATATTAAGTAAAATACAACTTCTCTTAAATAAATAACAATAACTTATTAATAATGAGTAATGTAAATATTACAGGATTGGTTAAGAATATAAAATCTAAAACCAATGTCTACACCCCAATAATTGAAGCTATAGTAAATTCTCTGCAATCGATAGAAGATAGTTGAAGGACGGATTGAGAAGTTATCATTACAGCAAAAAGAGAAGCCCAACAAGAATTATGATTTGATAAAGATTCAATACCAGAAATAAGTTCTTTTGAGATTTCCGATAATTGAGTTTGATTCAATGAGAAAAATCTGAAATCGTTTGATACACTTTATTCTGATATGAAAGTTGAAAAATGATGTAAAGGTTTTTGAAGATTTATGTTCCATAAGTATTTTGATACAGTTGATGTTGTAAGTGTCTACAAGGATGGTCATAAATATAAAAAAATCACATTTGATTTCTGAAAGGAAGAAAATTTCGTCGAAAATCCAAATATTATTGATACTTCTGAATCAGATACTAAAACAATAATTAAACTAAACAGAATTAAAGATTGAGCTATTGAAAAGAAATTAGAAACTATAGCCAGAAAATTAGTAGAAAAACTATTGATATATTTTATAAATGATAAATATAATTGTCCGAAAATAACATTAAAAGAGGAAGATTGAGGTAATTCTATAGTGTTGAACGAATATATATGAACGCATGCTGAAATCAAAGAAGAACATTCTTGTGAACTAGAATTAGAAGACAGAGCTTGAAATGAAAAATTTAATGTAAAAATATTTAAAATATACTACCCTGATAATAAAAAGAATAAGATTAGTCTTACTGCTCACAATAGAGAAGTAAAAGATCCATTATTGCACGAATTTATTCCTGAATTTGATGATAATTTTTATGATGAAGTTGAGACAGAAGACTGAAAAATTGTAAAGAAAGACTATTTTATAAAGGCATATGTGATGGGTTGATATTTAGACTCTCATGTCTCACTTGAAAGGGATAATTTTCTTTTTTCAGAAAAAACTGAATCATTTTACCCTTTTTCAGAAGAGGATATATTAATTAAAGTAGCTGGAATTGTAAAAGATGTTTTTTGAACTGACGTAAAACTCAGAAGTGAAAAAAAGGCAGAAAAAATTAGAAATTATATAAATACTGAGGAACCTTACTATAAATCGTATTTGGAAGATATAGATTTATCGTCTGTACCCTATAATCTAACAAATGACAAGATTGCTTCAGAGATACATCGTGTAGTATATGAACAAGAAAGGGACGCTAAGATTGGTGCAAAAACAATTTTAGACAATCCATCTTCAGATTTAAATGAAGCTTCTGCTGAGATAGTTAATAAGCTAACCAAAGTTCAAATTGCTGAATTAGCTCACTATGTTGCACTTAGAAAAACTATCTTAAGTCTATTTAAAAAGAGTCTTGAAATTAAAGAAGATTGAAAATATTTCTCTGAAAATACAGTCCATAATATAATTTTTCCAACCAGATCAAATTCGGATACTACTCCGTATGATAATCATAATTTATGGATCTTAGATGAGAAATTGAACTTTACAACTCACATATCTTCTGATGAACCAATTAATTGATGAACAACAGAAAGAACAGATTTATTGATATTTAACAATAAGATGGCTTTCAGATGAGAAAATGAAGCGAGTAATCCAATAACAATCTTTGAATTTAAAAAACCACAAAGAGACAATTTTGTCAATCCATCATCAGATGAAGATCCTATTGAACAAATTATTAGATATGTAAATAGTATAAAAGAGTGAAAAGTAAAAACACCCGCTTGACGCGATATTCAAATATGACCAACGACACCTTTCTATTGATATGTGGTAATCGACCTTACACAGAAAGTAAAAGACTGGCTATTCAGTACTAAAAACTTCAAGCCAATGCCAGACTGACAAGGCTGGTATAACTGGTTTGATAATATCAATCTATATATTGAAATCATAAGTTGGGATAAAGTACTGAAGGATGCTGAAATGAGAAATAAGATATTTTTTAAAAAACTCTGAATAGATTAACTATGAAACAAAATTGGCCAATAAAAAAATAGGAGAAGCGATAGAAATTTAA
>CAYWJC010000056.1:0-1891 GCA_964458505.1 uncultured Candidatus Peribacteria bacterium
GAATTGGACAAACTGATTGTCGGCGACGTTATGGCATAATATATTCATCAAGTATGAGCTCTAAGTACCAATCAATTATAGTTTCATTTGATATATGAGAATATTTTTGTAGAGCTTGCCGCATGAGCTAAATCAATGTTCCTATTATGATTATTGTAAAGGCTATAGCTTAAGTCTCATTCTATATTTCAAGATATTTCAAATGATTCTTTAAATTGATTCTTTGATACTGAATATTGATATTCCTGTAATGTAATTGGATCAACGGGTTTTTCGCTAATGTTCGATCCCACATTTTGAATCAAGCTATCTCATGCAGTTCAAACTGAATATATTGTAGTTCAGCTGTATATTACATTTGTTAATGTTCAGCTAGGATCAGGATAATTTAATGTTTTTAAATAATATGACTCAATAATATTGCTTATATTGCTTATATCTTCAGTTCTTTGACTGTCTCTCGCATTGGTTGTATATCAATTAAACGAAATGAGAGCTATGGTTCAAAGTATCGAAAGGATTGCAATTACAACAAAGAGTTCTACCAGTGTGAAGGCTTTTTTACATGAAACGAGAGAACAGTTATTCTTTTTTATCATAGACTAATACTATTAATTGTATTATATCAAACGTTTGTTAGGTATAATGATATTGATTTTTTAAAATTATCAATAGATTTTAACATTCTTTTATTTATATTAACTTGCCTTTTTAAAAATTTAAATATAATGGATTTAAGTTTAAAAACCGAGGGAAACTTCGGTTTGTTTTTCTGTTTTATAATTAATTTTTTTATTGTGTCATATAGAAATATCGCAATTATCGCCCATGTAGATCATGGAAAAACAACTTTAGTAGATGCACTTTTAAAACAATCTTGAACATTTTCAGAACATGAGGATATGTGAACTTGTGTAATGGATTCAAACGATCAAGAAAAAGAAAGATGAATCACTATTTATGCTAAAAATACTGCTGTAAATTATAAATGAGATAAAATTAATATAGTTGATACTCCAGGACATGCTGATTTCTGATCAGAAGTTGAACGTGTATTAAGGATGGTTGATTGTGTTTTGCTTGTAGTTGATGCCTATGAAGGTCCAATGCCTCAAACAAAATTCGTACTTAAAAAATCTTTGGAATTATGATTAAGACCTATTTTGGTTATTAATAAAATCGATAAACCAACAGCTAGACCAAATGAGGTAGTTGATATGATTTTTGATCTTTTCGTTCAGCTATGAGCTACTGACGAACAACTTGATTTCCCGATAGTTTATGCAATCGCAAAACAATGAATTGCAGTTAAGAATTTGAATGATGAAAAAGTTGACATTTCTCCTCTTTTTGAAACTGTTTTAGAAAATGTATCTAAGGCTCCAAACGATTTAACTAAACCTTTTAGAATGCAAATAGCAAATCTTGGATATGATAATTTCATGTGAAGACTTTGAATTGGAAGAGTTTATGAATGAAAGGTTAAGACAGGTCAACAAGTTACAATTATGTGAAATGATTGAACTTTAAGAACTTGAAAAATATCAAAAGTGTTTACGACACTATGACTTCAGAAAATAGCGGTAGATGAAGCTGAAGCTTGAGATATAGTAACAATAGCTTGAATTCCTGATATTTATGTATGAGAAACTGTTTGAGCAGATAACAGTGTTGTTGCAATGCCAGCAATTACTATTGATGAACCAACCTTAAGAATGGAATTTTTAGTAAATGATTCTCCATTTGCAGGTAAGGAATGAAAACTTGTTACTTCAAGAAACATCAGAGAAAGACTAGAAAGAGAACTTGAAATGAATGTTTGATTAAAAGTTGATTTTGATTCAATTGATAATGGATTTGTAGTATCAGGAAGATGAGAACTACATTTGTG
>CAYWJC010000057.1:0-3330 GCA_964458505.1 uncultured Candidatus Peribacteria bacterium
CAAGCTAAGAAATTTAAAAAGACTGTCATTTCTAGTGGAATGAAATAATTGAAGAAAACTTAAATAAAACAATTTCTCCTCTTAAAGTACAAATGACTATATTTGTTATTTCTTTGAAAAATGGAATTTCAACAACAAGCCAGAGGAAATCCTCGATTTTCTCGAGGATGCGGAATTACATTTACTATAATATATTATTTAATAATTTTCTATGATTTGAATTTTTGATTCATGATTTGGATGATTATCTGTTCTTAAAGAATTGAGAAAAATATTACCGCAATATGATTATATTTATTTTTGAGATTCATTGAATGCTCCATATTGAGAAAAAAATCCAGAAGAAATAAAAAAGTTAACAGTAGATTGAATTAAATTTCTTTTCGATAATTGAGCCAAATTAGTGATATTAGCATGTAATACAGCAATGGTTCACTCAATAAAAGATTTGCAGCAAAATATATTTTTTGATAAAAAAATACTTTGAGTAACAATACCTGGAGCAGAAAAGGTTGTGGAATTATGATATAAGAAAATCTGAGTCTTGGCTACATCAAGTACAGTTAAATATTGAGCATATAAAAATAGAGTGCATATTTTAAATAGCAGCATTATTATTCAAGAAATAGAAGCGCCTAAAATCGTTCCCCTGATTGAAAAATGAGAACATGAAACACTAAATTTCAATAAAATTTTAAAATCTTATATTTCTTTATTTGATAAAGATATCGAGGGGTTGGTTTTGTGATGTACACATTATACATTGATTTCAGATAAGATAAGAAATATTTTGCCTGAGAAAACAACTATAATTGATCCAAGCTTTGAATCGTCTATAAAATTTCAAAAATATTTAGAAAATCATAAGGATATTGAGGAAAGGCTTTTAAAAAATTGAAGACTTGAAATATATACAAGTTGAAATTATAATGACTTCAAATCTGTATGAAAACATTTTTTTGATTTCGATTGCCTAAGTTAAAAAAATAATTAAACTAATTAATATAATAATTAAAATTTATAATGCCGGAAACTTTAAAGAAACTTGTCGATATAATTTCATTCTTACCTTGAATTTGAGAAAAAACCGCAATTAAGCTTGCATTTTTTTTGCTGAAATCTAATCCCAACTATTTAAGGAATTTTTCATCAAGCCTTGAAAAAATACAAAAAGATATTAAAGAATGTAAAATTTGTTTTTCATATACAGATAAATCAAATGAAATTTGTGAAATTTGTGAAAATGCAAATAGAGATACTAATATTATTTGTGTAGTTGAAGACTATTTAGATATGGTAAGTATTGAAAAACTTCATATCTATAAATGACAATATCACATTCTTGGTTGATCGATTTCGCCTATAAATTGAGTTTTATCAAAAGATTTAAAATTTATCGAATTATTTGAAAGGATAAAAAAGGGGAATTTTTCAGAAGTGATAATTGCAACAAATCCTAATATTGAATGAGAAGCAACTTCAATGTATATAAAAGAAAATATTCCAAATAAAGAAATAAAAATTACGCGTCTTTCAAAGTGACTTCCGAATTCGGGATATATTGAATATGCTGATGAGATAACACTTATAAACGCCTTTAAAGGAAGAAATTAAATATTTTGCATTCTATCTAAAATTAATTATAATTATTCGTCTTTTTTTAATTGGTGCTTCAATAAAAAAGATTTTATAATTTTAAGTAAAAAAGATGGAAAAAGATTATCTTAATAATACTTCAAAGTGATGTTTGGTAGATGATACAATCTTAAATTTAAAAAAATGAATCACTGATTGAACATTAATTCTCATGGATGCTGAAGATGAATATAGAAGATTAATTAGGGAAGAAAAACATAAGGAAGCAATGGATTTTTCATGGGAAATGATTCTATCTGAAATTGAAAATGATAAAAAAATCAAACTTCAGAAGATTGAAAACTTACAGTTTTTGGTCCGTCTATTTGGAATATAAGGATGAAAATTGCTGAAGAACTCATGATGAAATGTAAAGAATAAAAAAATCTCTCCAAAATGGAGAGATTTTTTTATTTGATTAAACTATTTTATATCAAGTTTTATTCCAGGTCACATAGCATTACAAACGAATATTGTATTAATATAATTTCATTTAACTCAAGCTGGCTTAACATCTTTAATAGTTTTCACGAAATTTAAGATATTTTCTTTTAATTTATCTTGTCCAAATGAAAGTTTTCCTACGATTGAATGAACATTTCATTGTTTATCATTTTTAAATTCAAATTTTCAGGCTTTTAATTCCTTGATTATGGAAATCAAATCATCTCATACAGTTCCTGCTTTAGGATTTGGCATAAGACCTTTTGGTCAAAGAACTTTAGCGACTTTTCACATTTTTCTCATCATTGCTGGTGTTGCTATAGCAACATCGAATTCTATTTTTCCTTGTGATACAAGATCAATAAGATCATCTCCTCAAGCAACATTAGCTCAAGCAGCAAGTAAATCTTTTTCATTTCCTGAGTCATCGAAAGCTCAGATTCTAACTGATTTACCAGATCCATTTGGTAGAGTTATAGTAGATCTAACCATTTGGTCTGAATATTTAGGATCGATACTTAAATTGAAATGAATTTCAACAGTAGGATCGAATTTAACAGTATTAGTTCTTTCTAAAAGCTCTACAGCTTCATCAATAGTATAAGCTTTTTCTTTTTCAATCAAAGTTATAGCTTGATTGTATTTCTTACCTCTTTTTTGCATAAAGTAATATTTATTAAGTAAATTGGTTCGAGCGATATTTATATCTCCCAAAATGCCTGTATATTTTATTTATTTTTAAAAAATTGCAAAAGATTTTGATATTTTAATATTAAAGTCAATACCCAGAAAAGAATTTTTGGACTCATATAAAGATTAAAATATATTAGCTTGATTTTTGAAAATTTAACAATATTTTTACATACATCAATATATTTGCTGTATTAGTTTTAAAATAAAAAAATGAATTGAAATTGAGTTTTGTCTATGCCAAAATCTTCTGTATTGGTTAATTCGATGGTTTTTGCTTCTTGTACTGATAGTGAAAATAAGAATAATCAAAAAAAATGCACAGAGTGTGATTTATGTTTGGCTCATGAGAAGGGTTGTTTAAATCACAGAATATTAAAGATAATTGACTAAAACTGTTTTAAGAATGCTACGTTAGGATGTTGAAAATATCTCATATCAGGGATAGAATGTTTAATCATGGCTAGTCTGTTCATTCAGAATCAAAAAGCAAATCAGCTATATTCATTTGGATCTATTCATCATTCTTTCAAGACATTAGGATGAATAAGTCATGCTCAC
>CAYWJC010000058.1:0-3996 GCA_964458505.1 uncultured Candidatus Peribacteria bacterium
ATAGACAAAATAACAGCTCCCCAAAGATTGGTTGAAATAATTGAAACAAAAAAAGATCTTGCAGAAAAAATTCTTAATTTAAGGATAAGATTATTAAAGGGGCATGACATTATTCAAAAATTATCAGAAGAATGAATTATGTTAGAAAAGTATTCAGATGAGGATTGCGAAATCAAAGAAAAAGAACTAAAAGAATTATTAAAAGTCATGCAAAATCTTGAAATTAATGCTAAAGAGCTCGAATGAATTGAAAGTATTTATTCTACCCAGCAATAATCTCTATTTTCTCTTTATCAATTTGTGCAATTTTCAATAGATCTTCTTTTAAGACTTTCAAAGTTATAGATCAAATTTTTCATGCTCAATCATCATCTCTTGTTCGAATAAGTCACTTTGCTATTTGATATTTTATAATGCTTTCTTTTGTTTGAATTCAATAAATTGCCGTGTCTTTTGATTCAAAGTATCATAATACCTTTAAGGCTTTTTGAAGTTTTCTGACATTTGATCAGACTTCATTAATCTTTGGGATTCAAATCGATGTTACTATATCATCGACTTGTCTATTAAGATTTATGTTCTCTTTATTTTTAAATAATTCTTCTTTTCTTATCAACTGTTCTTTAGCTAAAAAATCTGTATATTTTATTCTTAAAAGATTTCTTGTTTTTATTCAATAATATCCAGCATCAACATCAAAACTTGAATTCACAAGTTTATTATCGATCTGAAAATCAGCAATAGCATCAAGTAGTATTTTTGAATATTTACCATCTATATTTCATTTCAAATATCATATATTTTTTAATATTTCCTGCACTTTTTTTATGTCCGATTCTGGACTATTTGCTGTTATTTTTTCAGGAACATAAATTTCATTTGACGATGAACTTAAAATATATTTCTTTCAAGCAGAAACACTGCTTTTTATTGCATTTAGGTTTATTTTTCAAATTTCAAAATTTTCCAAACTGATTTTTGGATAAGTTAAGGTTTCTTCTTGGGTTAGAACTTTTCAATACGCTTCCCTTTTTCACCAAGTCAAAGCTCTTTTAAGTCACTCTTCTCAATGTCACATCCAAATATCAATCCTATCTCAATCATATCCACGAGATCAAGATCAGACAATTGCTCATCATCTATCATCCACAGTTCAAATTCAAATTCATTTTAAATATATTTTTGTTCAGAAACTATAACTTTTCGGTGCAGCAAGCATTCAAGCATATACATTTTTTCAACTTGCTCATCTTAATCATTCTCAGTTAAGCCTTTTTTCATCTTCATAATTTCCTTTTAAATAAATGGACTGATTAGGCAAAGGTGAATAATATGCGGTTACTATGAATTTTTTAAGTTGGATTCAATTCTGTTCTGCTGCGAATATATGAAAATCAGCAATATTTAATGCTAGAATCAAAAAGATTGTTATAGTTTTTTTCATGTGTTTTTTGTATTTATTTTTAATTTGAAATATTTAATTCTTTTAAATTTTACCATATTTTAAGTTGAAATAACAAATTAATAAGTATTGACATTCTTAAACTTAAGGCTTAAATACAATAAAAAGAACTTTGACATATACATTATTTCCATATAATTAACAAGTTTTAAGAAGCTTTCTGAATTCGATCTTTAAATCAAAATTCTGTTCTCGATTGATTGAATTAATGTATTTTTGCATTCTGCATAAATATTTTGGATTTAAGCTTATTTTGTGTTTGCATATTTGTTATCTTTAAACAAATTTTTAAAATGTTGAATTCTTGAGAATCACTAAGTGAAAAATTTATAAAAAAAGGTTTCTGGCTTTATCTTTTTTCATTCATAATTTGACCGATCGGATATATTGTAAAAATAATATTATCCAATGATTTATCTGTTGAAGAAATATGAATCTTATATTGAATAGTCAGTCTAATTTCCCTTTTGTCTGTCTATCATGATCTTTGACTAACTGAAGCTCTGAATTTTTTCTTGCCGAAATTCATAGTGGAAAAAAATTACAATAAATTCAAATCTGTTCTTGTTTATGCACTTTTGGCACAAATACCTACGAGTTTATTTATTTGAAGCATTCTTTATTTTGCATCGAATTATCTATCTTTAAATTACTTCAATTCTTGAAGTCTTGCAACTGAAACACAGTACTCATTGCAGATTTTTTGTTTGTTTTTCATTTGAATGAACTTGTTTTCAATAGTGAATACTGTATTTTGAGCCACTCAAAATACAAAATTACAAAAATGAACTGAATTTGTAAGGATGACTTCCATATTGATATTTACTGCTTGGTTCTGGTGGTTTTGAATATGAACGTTGATAAATTATTCTTGGACATGGATATTAGGATTGATTTTTTGAATCATGTTTAGCTATTCATTGTTTTACAAAAAATATTATTTACCATATCTAAAGGAAGCCAAAGTATATTTTGATAAAAAACTTTTCAAAGAAGTTTTCTCATACGCGCTATGGGTACTTCTCGCAGCAAACGTCTGAACAGTCTTAAGCCAAATCGATATGCAGTTAATAATATATCTTTTATGACCTCGGGATGCTTGATTTTATACGAATTATGCAAGTATAATATGAATTCCTTTCATAATCATAACTCCTATAATCTGATTTCTGTTTCCAGTTGTTTCTGAACTTAATTCCAGCTGAAACACTGATAAGATATGACTTATAAAATCAATGTTTTATAAATATTTTTCAGTTATTGCAATCGCAATCTCAGGATTAATGTTTGTATTTTGAGAACAGATTTCCTTTATATTCTTTTGAGAAAAATTCAGATTTTCATGAATAATACTTATGTATTCAGCATTTTTCCTTATTTTCAATTTTCTTCTTCAGATAAATTTTCAAATCTTAGCATGAGTATGAAGAATAAAAGAGAGAGTAAAAATCCTTTGAATATGACTTCTTATCAATATTCCTTTAAATTTAATATTTATAGATCTTCTTTGAGTTAAATGATCAAGTCTTGCGGTTTGATTAAGTTGGATTCCGATATTTTACCTAAGTAATAAAGCAACTTCAAATTTTTCGCTTAAATTCGATTTTAAATTCTTTTTAAAGAATCTGCTTTTAATAGTTGTTTTGAATATTTGATTATATTTCACAATATTGCCTTATATTTGATTTATAAGTAGGATAACGGATTTAATTTTCATTTTGTTAATTTCCATTTTTTATATAATAACAATATGACTTTTTAATCAAAGCGAATTCAGATTGTTTTACAGAGAACTCAAAAATATTTTACCAAAAAAATAAATTTATTATTAAAAAAATGATTATGATGTATTTATTCAGTTTATTCGGTTTATTGGCAGTAAGTCTAATTTATATTTCATGATATTACAATATTCCGTTTCACAATGAAGCTTCAAATTGATATACCTGATATTTCATAAGTCTTCTTTTGATTTATGGAATATACAAATTCATTACACTTTATTTAAAAAAACCAAAAATTAGCTTTTCTCCTTTGTGAATTTTTGGATTATTCGTAATTCATCTTTTACTTCTTTGCGTGATTTATTTTAACCTTTTATGAAGTGCTTGAGCTTTGGTATTGTTCTTTAAGATCATCTGATATTTAATCCTGCCATTTATATTAACACTTATAACATATAGTTTTTGAGAAAAAATATTGAATTTAATTCCCTCATTCAGACAAGAAGAAAACAATTTCAAATTCCTTATTTCACTTTGATTTTGATTTGTACTATTCTTCTTTTTAATCACAATATTTTGAAGTATATGACTTTATAATTACTGGATAGTCTTATGAATTTTTTCTGTTTTTACAATAATTGGATATAAAGAAATTTATAAAAACGCGATTTTACTTTATACTAAAAAATTCGAGATAAAAAACCATAATTCCAATTGAACTATAGAAGATCAGATAAATCTGAATCTGCTATCTACAGAATTTCTTTTCATATTCATAACTTTTCTTATCTGAGTTAATTTCATAAATAT
>CAYWJC010000059.1:0-3162 GCA_964458505.1 uncultured Candidatus Peribacteria bacterium
CGCGGGGGGGGTTTTTTTTTTTGTGTTAATTGTAGTTATAATGAAGATCACAAAATTTTCTTTGCTTTTTTAAACCGATTTTTTATTTCTTTGGAATTATTTTCGTCTCTAAGTTCTTCATTAAATTGAGATTCTATATGTCTTCAAATTTGCTTAATTGGTCATTTAAGTTTAGTTAAGCTTTCTTTAAAATTTGTGTTACTTTTTATCTCTAATATAACATATTGATATATATACTCATTTATATCTTCACTTCTGCTGGAGCTAGAATTTAATTCAAGAGATTTATTAAAAAATAAAAAAGCCCCAGATAAATCATTCTTAGATTTTAAATAAAATACTCACATGAGATAATTTATTTCATAATCATCTTTATTCTTTGAATAGGAATCCAAAATAGAATTTTCTATTTCTTTTTTTTCTTCATGTGTTAAAGATATTTCTTTATAAAATTCTTTTTCTTTTTGATTTAGATTATCTATATCCATCAATATTACTATATTTCTCTTAAATGTTTCGATTTCTTCAATTTTTTTAAATCTTTTTTTGATGATGTTTAAATATTTCTGAGATTCATTTTTGTAGTCTGCAGAAATTATATTTTCAGCCCTAGATTTAATTTTTAATGTAATTTCATTGATAATTTTATAAGAAGCCAGTCAAATACTAGTTCATACAGCAAATAGTCATAAATAATGTTTAATTTTCATAATTTCAGTAAATCATTATTATCTCATGGCTTTTTCCACTTTTCCCTTTGGGTTTGTAAGTTTTGTTATAGCATCTTCGCTATATCAATCTTGAGAAAAGGACCCATGTTTTTCATTAGCCCTTTTTTCAGCTAATGCTTGTTGTATTGGCTTGTCGGAACATGAATTCATTTTTTTTGAGATCACATCAAAAGGAAAAGGTTTATTTTCAGCTTTTTCACAAGCCTGTAATCTTGATTCAAATGATTTTTCAGTCATAATATTTTTAATAAAAAAATTAAATTAAATTTGCAAATATACTTTCAAGATCTTGTGTATTTTTTTCGTATTTTTCTTGTTTTTCAATAATAATTTTAGTGGCCATGTTATTTATTAATTTATTTGATTCAAAAAAATTATTCCTCATGGAGATTATTATTTTTTCTTCATATTCACTTAAATTTTCTTTTTTTAAATTTAGTTCAATTAAAATTTCTTTTATTTCTTCTACTATTTTATCAATTAAATCAATTCTATCAGATAATTCATTAATTATTTCAAAGTAGTTTCTTATAATATCAGGATAATCTTTAAATATGTAATTGATTATTTGCTTTAAATTATTGGCATTGATTTTTTCAATATTTTGATAGTCGATAAGATTTATCATATTTTTATATATTATTTTTATGAATTCTCTCACACTTTCCTTCTTTTGTCAAAATAAAACATAAAAAAACTTCTATTGACAAATTATATTTTTTATTCTAAACTTTGTATGTTTATCATTAACTTTAATATATGCAATATACACAAAATACAAATCAGCTTTCTATAGACTTTTCAGAAACTAAGAAAGAAGAGATTTACCGGCCAAGATTGGCTAGCAGAAACCATCCTGTCTATCACAAAGAAGCAAGCTCTATCTTAAATGACAGATTTAATATTAAAATCAGTTACGAATGACGAAGTTATTTGATTTCATGATTTTATAGGATTCAAAAATTCAAAAATTTTTATGCTTCGGATTTTTCATGAAATGAAATTTCGTCTTTGAAGATAGAGAAAGTCATGCATTTCCAAAATAATTTTTATATAAGGAGTTTTCTTACCAAAAAAGAAGAATATAGATTCCAAAAAATAGTTGAAAATATTATTTCTGATTTTAAAAATAATCCTAATCTAGAGATAAAATAAACTTGATAAAATCCAAAAAATCCATATCTTAAAAACGCTTTATTTTTCAAAGCGTTTTTAAGATTATATGTCCTCGTAGTTCAGTGGATAGAACAAGGTCCTCCTAAGACTTAGACACAGGTTCGATTCCTGTCGGGGATACCAGATGAAAAATTTAAAAATTTTATAACTTTAAAGAGTTCATTTTCCGCATAAATGAGCTCTTTTTTGTTGAAAATGCAAATATTTTTATTTTTTTATGTTTTTACTTATAATATGTTTCATATTTATTTAAATTACAGCAAAAGATGAAAAAAATAATAACATTGGGAATTGATCTCAATAATGAACACAAAAAAAGATTAGAGGCAATTTGAGAACTTGAAGCTTTTGATGATGTTGTGTCGGTTGAGGATTTTTTAGAAAAAACAAAAAATGCAGACGTAATATATAGTGATGGAGATTATTTATTAGAAAGTTTGCCCGAATTAAAAAATGTTTTTGTCACTTATCCATATGTTGAGCTAGGTGTTTTTAATTCTGAAGAGTTAGAGAAAAATTGAGTGTTTGTTGCTAATTCTCAAGGTGGAAATAGAGATTCAATAGTTGAGTGGGTAATGTATATGATCCTATCTTTGTTTAGAAAGTTTGCTCCTAGAATTAGGACAAATGAAAGTTTTCCTTTTGAGCTTCAGGAAAGTTTGCAAAGTAAAAATGTCATAATTATTGGTAATGGAAGTATTGGAAGTCAAATTGGTATCTTATGTAAAGCATTTTGAATGAAAGTTATCTTCTTTGAAAGAGATGATGATTTAAAGATTGTATCTCAAAATGCTGATTTGGTAATCAATGCCCTAAACTGTAATTCAACAAGTAAAAACCTGTTAGATGAGAATTTTTTTATGGATCTGAAAAAATGATGTTATTTTATTTCATTTGTAAGACCATATACTTATGATGTAGATGGACTTATCAATTCCATTAATAACTGAATAATAGCAGGAGCTGCAATAGATTGTGATCCAGAAGATTTTGGTGATACTACAAATGAATTTTATAAAAAAGCATTGAGCAATCCTAAGATATTAGTAACTCCGCATATTGCTTTTTCAACAAAACAAGCAAGTTTAAAATGACGAGAAATTGCAATTCAAAATATTGAGTCGTTTTTAAAAGGGGAGCCAAGAAATATATTGAGAAAGAAATAAAAAAATTTTTTATTTTAAAATAGTATCATCTTTAGCTCAAAGCATTGCTCCAAGAGAGTTATGCAGTAAATAATTTTCATTTTTAAAAA
>CAYWJC010000060.1:0-5795 GCA_964458505.1 uncultured Candidatus Peribacteria bacterium
TATCTTAAATCTATCGCTTTGAGAAATTTGGGTAAAAGCTCCTCAACTTGAAAATGATTCAGAATTTAAGGTAACGTCAGCAAATGCAGCAGCAACAGTAAGATGAACCATTTTTTGAATGACTTATAACTGAACCAATTCTTGAAATGTAAATCTTATTATATGAAAACTTGAAGTTAATAAAATTTCATGAGATAGCATAAACCCTTTTACTGATATAATTAGTTTTTGATCTTGATATTCAGTGTTAGGATGAAAATCCTATCTTACAGTTAACGAATGAGATAATCCATTGATTTTATGATATACACAAGGATCTTCTTCAAGTTGAACCATTTCAAGCTGAACTATAATAAATATAGCAACTCCTCAAGTGCAAATAAATTCTTCAATCATCCCTAAAATTTTAAATATTTCAAGAACAGAAGAATGAACATTAAGCTTTACATGAGAAAGACTTGATGCTGATAATTATATAATCAAAAATTTAAATACCAATACAATAATCTGAACATGAAATATTCTGCCGATTTGAAATCTTTTCTCTACTAACATAGAAAAGTTTGAACAAACAAATATAACAGCATGAATACAACTATGTAAATTCATTAAATGATGAAACGTTTGTTCTTCGTATTTAAAATTTTCTATAAAAGAAACCAGCTTCAATATAGACACTCAGAATATCAGTGAATTTACAACAAGGGATGTTACTGATTCCTGCATGGCTTGATACACAAAGTTTTTAAATTTCTGATGTCAGAAGGAAAACCTTGTAGCATATTCTCCTTATGATAGGCCATGAGATATGTTCATGTACACAAGAGACTGAAAAACTCTTCCTTTTAATACGAACTATATTGTGTCAAATTTTGAAATGTCATGATGACTTATTAATATTTTTGATATTCCAAAATTATTTGTTCGATCAAAAAATGGAGTTTGATATGGAAATGCAAATGTCAACTTAATATTGAGTTGATTGCAATTAGTTCCAAGCTGAACTTATGATGCTCCTATTTTACCACAGTCACAACACATATGAAATGATCCTTGATTTTCTCATTACAAATACATTGATAATTGATGAATATATATAAATAATAGTTCTGGTCATGGCTGATCATTGAAATATAATATTTCAAATCTGAATCTTTGAAAAGATTTTACTATTGAAATGTGAATCAGGGGTGCTGCATTAAAAAGAGCTTTTACAAGTCATAATTTACTTTGGCTTTCCAATAACAGCTGAGTTGCAAATTTTTGAATTAGTTTAATAAGTGGGAGTTTAAATATGAAAAAATATACTTGAACTTCTTATGTATGAATTGGAAACTCAATATTTCCTTGAGAAAATATTGATCCTTTTAAATTTTATACTATTGAGTGAACATTTTATGTCGATAATACAAGACCTTCAAATTTAACATTAAAATGAAATTGAATAAATATATCTTCAAAAAGTACACAAAATCTTAATTATTTAGATAATCGATATTTAATAATTTGATCAAATGCAGACAACCTAAATCAATGGAATGATATAATTGATTATGTAAAAATATATAAAAACTAATATGACCGATAAAAATTTATATCTTGAAAAATCTATCCAGTTAGCAAAAACGGCATATCAAAATTGAGACTTTCCTGTCGGATGAGTCCTTTTAATTGACGATAAAAATGAAGTTTGTTGACAAAATAAAGTTGTAAGCAAAAATAATCCGATATTGCATGCAGAAATTGATATTATCATTAAGTCTTGAATTTATAAAAATAGTCAAAATAAAAAAATTTTTGTTTCAATGGAACCATGTGAGCGTTGTGCTAAAGCTTTGGTCGAATATTGAATTGATGAAGTTTATTATATTCTAGAAGATCCTTCCTGGTGATGAAAAAAAATATTGGAATCCAATTGAATAAAAGTTTTTCAAATAAAGCATGGTTATGAATGATATCTTGATTTATTCATAGATTTTATAGATAAAACTAAAAGGTTTACAGAGCTATTGCCTCACTATTTGTCAATAAAGAAAAACAGGGTTAACACTTTTAAAGAATCTATTGATGATAATATAAAAAATAGGTTTCAAATTTGAGGGTCGGATGAAACTATCTATTCTAAAGTCAAAGAAATCGTTTTCAATAATACGGAATTATACCTCAAAAACGCGCTGCTGAGAAATTCTCAAGATAAGCACAATGCAATAATAAAATGATATGATGTAGATCAAAACAGGATTGCTGACTATTGTTTTAATGAATTTATAAATAAAAAAGATGATGCTTTAAATGAAGATTTAATAAAATGACTTCATAAAAACCTTTATCCAGAAGGATTTTTCCAAAAATTCAAAGATGAAGAATGAATTGAAAGAGTATGGATGATGCCTTGAGAATACAGAGAGATTGTTTTAATATCCAATGATAACCAAAACAATGATATATATCTAAAGCCAGATAGAATAAAAGATTGAATGAGGCAATTATTAGAGAATTACAACAATAATTCAATCATAAAAGAGGCAATAATATATTTGCTTGTTGATTTTTTTATTATACATCCTTTTTGAGATGGAAATGGAAGAGTTGCTTATATTTTAGCAGATCTTTTATTTCTTAAAAACAAATTAGAGCCTTTATATTTATGAAAAATCAAAGAAAATGATAAAAAAGGGTTTTATAAGATTCTTGATGAAATATATGCAACAAGAAGACTTCATTCTTTTTATGATTTTATAGAAAAATATAAATTAAATGATAATTAAGTGTATCAACAAATCATTAAAAACACATTGCTTCCCAGGCTGGATAATATCGTCTGAAATATTAATGATAATCAGAAAAAAGCTGATATCGAAAATAATTTCAATACGCACATTAAAATTATCTGAGAGTATTTTGAGACTAATCTTAAAAAAGAAGTCACTGCAGATTTTTTAGTTTGACTTCATAAGATACTTCTTCCCTCTTGATATAAAATCGAAGCTATTTGAAATGATTGAGTAAAAAGAATCATGTTCCCTTGAGATTATAGAAAACACTATTTGTCAAAATATATAACAGATTTTTCCTCTGTAAATGAAATCGAGAAAGATTTAAAAAATCTTTTAGATGATTTCAATTCAAAAGAAGATATGGAACGAGAAGATATTTTAAGATTATATTTTGATTTCTGAAAAATCCACCCATTTGCAGATTCAAATTGAACAATTTCAGCAATTTTATGCGATGTTCTATGTTTTAGGAATAAGTTTGAACCCTTAAATATGTTAAATCTTAGATTTAAGGACAAAAGATTTCTTTTTGGAATAATTGAATTGTATGGAAATGATAAAACGTTTGAATGTTTGACTCATCTTTTGGATAAAGTTGATGATTTCAATAAATAATTAACTGTCTCAGAAAATAAAAATTTTCTTTTTAAAAAGAAAATTTTTAATTTGATAACTTATTGATATTGAAGCCATAAACATTGATTTGAAAAAATACATAAAAAAAGTAAATTTGTTCAATCTTTTAAAAAAGATTGATTTTTTGACAAAAACAAATAAATACATAAAATTAAACAAAAATATTTGACATATTGATAAAAATTGCTATAAATTATAAAATTTACTTTTTAAATATTATTTTATGGTTCGTAAAATTATTGGTACAAAATGAGATAATGCAGCTCAGATCAAAACTGATACTGTAAATAATTGAGCTCAATTAAATGAGAGCCGATGATGATTTTTTTCTAAAATTTCTTGAAGAGTAAAATGATATGTTGCAGGATTAGGTCTAATGTTGTGATGAATTGCGCCAGCATTTGCACAGGATAACAATTCAACTGGCTTCAATGTGAGTAAGATCAAAGCTTCTGAAACATTTGAAAAAATGGACCCTTCTTTAAGGCTAATATTAAATAAAGTAAAATCAGGTCATTTGAAAAATTCTCAATTATCAAAAAATTCAATTGATGATATTCTTTCAAAATTAAAAATAAAACCTACCGAGTCTGAAAAAAAATGACTTTACAAGGCTTTTTGACTCAAATGAAAATATATTTGAAGTGAATCTCAAAATAAAAACTTAATCAAAAATGTTCATGAATTAATAGAATCTCAGTCAAAAAAACATGAAATAACAATTGAAATAGAAAAAAAAGAGTCAACAAAAGAAGTAATTTCAGAAGCTAAACAAAAAGTTGAGCCAGTCATTATTGAGCCAGTTAATATAGCGGTAAACGAAAATTTAATTTCCTCAATCGTAAAAGTAAATCCTACAGAAATAAAAGAAATAACGTCAGACAAAACTGAAGCTATTTTAAGCCATCAAGAACCAAAGCCCGTTAAAGTTGCTAGTAGATGAACTTTACCGAAAATTTCCTCTAATTGAAATATAGAATGACTTAAATTCATACCATGAACAAAAGTTCAAAATTATCCAGATAATAATGCACAGATTGGTTTTGAGGAGAAAAAATGAATCCGACCAATATCTTGAGTAAATTATAAAAAAGAAATAATATCATCCGACACAAATTGATATATTGGCCTTGAATTGAAATATTCTGATTTATTTGGGACTATGGGGTATTTAAGTTTATGACATATGTTATGAGATAATATCGCGGTTGATGTAACTTGAGGATGATCAGGAAAAATGAAAGAATTCTTAATTTCATTATGAGCAAAAGTTTGAGAAAATGGTAAATTTATGATTACCTATCAACATTTGTCTCAAATGATGGATTTTATGTTCACAGACTGAGAAATATCAGAAGATATAGGACAAAATAGTCTAGGTGCGACTTTTCAATATAAGATGGATAAATGAATTCTTGAATATCTTGAGTTAAATTGACATATAACTGATTCTGAATCAAAAGAATTAGCTTCTACAACTGTAGAAATAGATACTCCGACTCTTTACGAATTATATAAGATTGACAAAAGAATTTCTGGTGCTACTGATTACGGTATGAAATGATCTGCAGGTTTGAAATTCATAAAAACATGAACAAAATTAAAACTTACCTGATCATTCAATCAAACAAACTGGGATAAAAAATGGAATACATCAGACAAAAGTACTTCTCAGTTTTGATGAGAATTTAGAGTAGATCAAGAAATTACAGATAATGTAAATGGTTTTTTTGAATTCTGAAGTGATTCTTCGTATAAATATGATACAAAATGATGAGTGACTACAAATGTAACATCAAATTTCAGTGTTAATCTTGATGCTGCCCACAGAAAAAGCAGATTCAACGATCAAGTGGAAAATATTTTCTCCGGATGAGTAAATTATAACTTTTGAAATGTAAAAACTATTAAAGACATTTCTGCAAATAATGTTCAAACCGTAAAAACAGTTGCTGAATTAACTTCTGAAGATATTGATTCCAAAGTTAGCAATTCTTTAAACATTTCAAATCCTAAACTAACAAAAATTGAAACTGCCTGAAATAACTTAAATCCCTTTTTATGATGGGTAAAAAACAATCCAGCAGTAAAGGAAACTTCTGTATTTGCAAAATCTGAAGAAAATAAGGAAAGATTGGTTTTTATTGATAAAGCTGCTATTTTATTAGCTTTGCAAGATAGCCTTTGACAACAAACAAATCCAGATTGATCTCCGCTAATTTCCATGGATGACATTAAAACCTGAAAATTTTCATTAAATGCAATTGATGCCATGGATCAATGAATTGTTTCAATAACATTAAATTGAGCTCCTTTTGTAAACTCATGACAATTTGCTATTGAAAATTGAAAATTGAAAATAAACACATCATTGATGCAAAT
>CAYWJC010000061.1:0-2834 GCA_964458505.1 uncultured Candidatus Peribacteria bacterium
TATTCCTGAAGCAAAATCAATTCATCTCAAAGATTATAATGTCAAGTAGCTGTTAAAATTGATATATTCATAGTTGGTTTGTGATTGTAAATGCAGGAATGATGTTATTTATTTAATTTTATTAATGCCTAATTTCCTGATAAGACTTTAATGCAGTAAATTACCTTATCTTTCAATTCTGTGATCTCTCAAGGGATATTCTTGACTATTTCCTCAACCTTTTTCTTATCATATCACATTGAGGTTAGAGTTTCTATGATTTCAATCGAATGAGGTTTTGTTAATGGCAGATTTTTATTTTCACTGAAAAGATCTCAGGCCTCAACCTTATTTTTCATTTCAAGAATTATTTTCAAAGCGGTTTTTTTTCCGACTCAAGGAATCGTCGCAAGAAGCTTATCATCATTTTCTTCGATAGCCTTGAAAAGATTATAGATTCATAGTCATAAAATGTTTATAGCCGCTTTTCCTCAGATTCAATCGATCTTTAAAAGACTTTTAAACAGTTTTTTTTCAGATAGATTCTCAAATCAAAAAAGTGTTTGTGAAACTTCAGTGATGTGGTGATAAATCTGAAGCTCAATCTCGTCTTCGGATTTAAGCTTTGATAATGTTATTGGAGATACAAAGATTTCTAGTCCAAGTCAAGTGTTATTGACGCAGACAGATATTTTGGAGTCTTCTATGGATAATATGTTTCATTTAATATAGGAATACATTCTCACGAAATTATAAATTAGATAAACAGATTATGTCCTTATAAGAGTTAATGTGGTGATTATTAATAGGTTAGAATGGATTTACTTGCCAGCGGCATATTATTTTTTTTCCGTAACACTTTCTTAATTTAACCTTGTCTGTATATTGAAAAACTTAGTCTTTCTTAGCTTTGTCTAACTGTGGAAAATACTTAATCAGGATTTCCAATAATCAGTTAATGATTTTATTATATTAATTTTTGAGTTAAGGCAAGTTAGAAGAAAATAAAAAAATGCAATGATTTCTCACCATTACATTTTTTAGATAGTCAGAATCTTTATTATCTTATTATTAATTGTTGTACATTTGTTGAAGATCAAAGTGCTGTAGTAGGACATGCGACAACTGCAGTTGCTCAGGCTGCAAGCGAAGTTGCACAAGAGTTGGCTGGTATAGTTGCTGTATCAACCCAGGTTACAGGCACAGTTGCAACAGCAATATTTGAGGCTGTAAGTAAAGTAGATACGCTTATTCACATTTCAAGCCTATTAGCATCGTTTCATCCATCACCTCATGCTTTTGAACTAACAGTTCAGGCATTTTCAAATGTAGCTGATATTTCATAAGTTTGGTATCCAATTCAACTAGTGTCATCTGCCACAGAATAAACATAATCAAAATTTGAATTAGTGGATTTTTGTCATGTTTTTGGATCTTTCGGTAATTTTGGAGTATATATCTTAACTCAAGTGAATGATCAAGCAGCACCTGCTATTGCAAGTCACGCATTAGGATAAGTTCAATTATCTTGATACAATTGTTCAAGTCATGATTTTAAAGCTGTAACATCATTAATTCTAGTTGTATCCCTTGCCTTTTGGATTTGTGAAGTATAAACTGATGTTGCTCATGTTGCAAGAATACCTATGATGGTAATTACAACAAGAAGCTCTATAAGCGTGAAACCTCTTTTGTTTTTTATAGTCATAAATTTATAGTTAAAGATAAAATTTGAACCAGTTTATTATATATAAAATAAATAAAACATAAATCAATATGTATAGACTTAGTCTATTTATTATTTACAATATAATCGAAAAGAATTTTAAGATAAAATTATTAATATGTCAAGGGATAAATTAAAAATCTTATTTTCCTTTTAATTCATTTTCAATGTCTTCTCTTATTTCCGAAATAAGCTCAAAGTCACTTAAGTCAGCAATCTTGAATTCAGGAATTCAGGATTGCCTTATTCAATACACTTCTCAAGGTCATCTTAACTCAAGATCTATTTCAGAAAGCTCGAATCAATCATTTGTCTTTTCCATGGCTCTGAGTCTTTCCTCTTTGTATTCTTTTGTGGTAAAAAGATAACAATATGATTGATGTTCTCATCTTCAGACTCTTCATCTGAATTGATGAAGCTGAGATAATCAAAATCTTTCAGCTGCTTCGATGCAAATTATGGTCGCATTCGTATTGTTAACTCAAACTTCCACAACGGAAGTTGAAGATAAAATCTGTACCTCATTTTTCATGAAATCTTCCATAACTTTGTCTTTTTCCTTACTTTTCATTTTACCATGAAGGAGTCACACGTTAAAATCAGGGAATATATGGGTAAGATATTCTTGCATTTGTGTGGCATTTGCTATATCAAGAGTCTCTGATTCTGTAACAAGTGGTGAAATCCAATAGACTTGTCTTCAGAATTTCGCTTCTTCTTCTATAAATAAATGTATTTTTTCACGATCACCTTCTTTTATAACTTTGGTATGAATTGGCTTTCTTCATGCCGGATATTCACTTAAAACAGAGATATCCTGATCTCAATAAATAGTCAAAGCTAGTGTTCTAGGGATAGGTGTTGCTGTCATATTGAGATTATGTGGAATTAATGGGGAAGAATTCGGCAAAGAAATATTTACCAATCAATTTTCCAATATTGATCTTTGTTCCACTCAAAATCTGTGTTGTTCATCTATTATCGCGTATCAAAGATTTTTAAATTTTACTCATTCCTGAATAAGTGCATGGGTTCATATTATAAATTGAGTAGTTCAATCCTTCAATCGCGCCTTCGCTTCGTTTTTTTGTTTTTCGGTCAGACTTCAAACCAAAATATCGGATCTAAT
>CAYWJC010000062.1:0-9673 GCA_964458505.1 uncultured Candidatus Peribacteria bacterium
ACGAGAGATCTATTTACCTATGTGAGTCAAATAAATAAATAATAGTAATATATTCATTAATGAATTACTAATAAACATTAAATGATAATTGTTAAGATATAGTTTCTTGATATTTGAGTTTTAAGTGATATACTCCCAATATTATCTTTAAGTTAATTTAATGAATATCAAAGAACTACAACAAATAGTCCTAGACTTTAGAAATATCCGTGACTGGAAACAATTTCACAATCCTAAAGATATAGCAACTGCGATAAATATAGAATCTTGAGAATTACAAGAACATTTTTTATGGAAATCTCAAGATGAATCTTACGAATTAGCTAAAAAACAAGATGTAGCAGATGAATTAGCTGATATTTTCAACTATATCCTTCTATTTGCAGATAGTGCAGATATTGATTTAGAAAAAGCCCTGTTAGAAAAGATGACTAAGAACGATAAAAAATATCCAGTATCAAAAGCTAAATGAAAAAGCGATAAATATAATCAGCTTTAATCGATAAAACTCTATGTAAATGCTAATATACAACGAACTTATAACAAAATATTTCAAAGATATCGCCACCGATAATATTGAGGATATTATTCAAGAGAAATTTTTGTCTATATTATGAAGAAAAATATGAAGATGAGAATATACTTCATGGCAAAATTCACTGAGAGAAATGTATATAGTTCTTATGGATATTGGTGTACCAGACGATACTAAAGTTTCAATAGAATATAATATACCATGATCAAGCAAGAGGCTTGATTTCATTATCACTTGACAGAATGAAGAACTAGAAGAAGTAATGATAATCATTGAGCTTAAACAATGGCAAGAAGCTCAATTGACCGAAAAAGATTGAGTTGTTGTTACAAGATTTGAACATTGATTAAAGGAATCGAGCCATCCGAGTTATCAAGCCTGGTCTTATGCAATGTTGCTTAAATCATTTAATTCTGTTGTTTATGAAGAAAGCATAAGACTGGAACCATGTGCATATCTTCATAATTATAAAGATGATTGAATTATTAGCCATAATTTCTATAGATCACATATAGAGAACGCCCCCCTGTTCTTGAAAAATGATAAAATTAAATTAAGGGAATTTATAGAAAAGAATATCAAATATTGAGATAAAAAGAATCTCATGTACAGAGTTGATAAATGAGATATTCGACCATCTAAAGCTCTTGCAGATAGCTTATGCGGAATGATAAAATGAAATCAAGAATTTATAATGATTGATGATCAAAAGATAGTTTATGAAACTGCCCTAAATCTTGCTAAAAAATCATCTGAGTTGAATAAGAATGTCCTTATTGTGGAATGATGACCGGGAACATGAAAATCAGTAGTAGCGATAAATTTGCTAGTCGCACTTACCAAAGAATGACTCTTAACGCAATATGTAACTAAAAATTCAGCTCCGAGAGCAGTTTATGAATGCAAACTTACTGGACACCTCAGAAAATCAGTAATTTCAAACCTATTCAAATGATCAGGCTCTTTTGTGGATTGTAATAATAATGAATTCAATGCCCTTATTGTCGATGAGGCACATAGATTAAATGAAAAATCTTGAATGTTCTCAAATAAATGAGTTAATCAAGTCAAAGAAATCATAGATTCTTCAAAATTCTCGATTTTTTTCATCGATGAAGACCAAAAAGTTACATTCAAAGATATATGAGAAAAAGAAGAAATTATAAAATGGGCAAAATCCGCATGAGCAAAAGTTCATAATCTGGATTTATCATCTCAATTCAGGTGTAACTGATCCGATTGATATTTGGCTTGGCTGGACAATATATTAGATATAAGACTAACTGCGAATACCGAGTTAGATAAAGAAAGTTATGATTTCAGAATAATGAGTAGCCCAAATGAATTAAGAGATATTATTTTTGAAAAGAACAAAATCAATAACAAGGCAAGGCTTGTTGCATGATATTGCTGGGAATGGACAAGTAAAAATGATAAAGATGCGTTTGATATAAATATTCCGGAATATGATTTCAAAATGAAATGGAACCTTGCAACCGATTGAATGCTATGGATTTTATCGCCAGGATCAGTAAATGAAATCGGATGTATCCATACCTGCCAATGATTAGAGGTTGATTATGTTTGAGTAATTGTTTGAAATGATTTTATAGTGAGAAACTGAGAAGTTCTGGTTGACCCTTCAAAAAGAGCGAAATCCGATGCTTCCCTCAAATGATATAAATCTGCAATGAAGGCCAATCCAGAAGACACAAAAAAATTTGTTAAAGCATTAATAAAAAATACATATAGAACTCTTATGACTAGATGAATGAAGGGTTGTTATGTATATTTTGTGGATAAGGAGACTGAGGAGTATTTTAAGAAAAATTTAAATTAATTAGATCTAATAAAATAAATATTCATTCCTACTCAAATTGAATTAAGATCTTGATATGTTCTAACTAATTCAAATTTAGCATAATCTGATTTACTAAAAAATCCTAAGATTTCATCATCATCATTTATATCAATGTTTTTTCAAGAATAAATTCAGAAAACTACAGACATCTTATGAACTAGATCTCCTGCTGATATTTTAGTTGATCAAATATGTTTATTAAATATCTTAGCAGCCTCCGTTCAATTTCAGTTTTTAATATCTTTTATTGCCATTGTTGCAATAACTCATTGTGAAAAAAGCTCTCTAAGTTTTGCTCATGATGCCTTTTTTATATGTATAAGTTGGAATGTTTTTTTTATGAAAATATCACATAATTCAATTCAGTTTAAATCTCTATTCTTAAAACATCATAAATCAAAACAATGATATCATTTTTTATTGATAATAGGGGTTAAATTATTTGTATAAAATTCATCCTGTTCATCATGGAGTGCATTATAGGCCGCTTCTTTATATTCTCTTCAAGCTTTAATCCATCTATTAGTATAATAACTCAAGTGACTTATATTATTTATCGTCGTTTCCCATGGATTAAGAAAATTAACATCTTTAATTACCAGGTTTCACAAAACTAAGTCGCTAAGCCTCTTATTTATACAATAAAATAAATCTTTATTGGGCTCATAAAAACTCGATCAGTATTTAAAGAAGCATATTTCCTTATCACTGGCTCAATATGAATAATATAATTGTCACTCAATTAATTCTTCTAAGGTAATAGTCCTATTTTTAGCTCTATCAAATCATTTTTCCTTATAATTTATTAGTATTTCGAAATCATTTAAGTTTTTAATATGAGTATTTAATTTTGAAATCTTTATATCTTCTATATAGCTAAAAGTCTCAGATAAACTATTAAAACTTAATTGTTTATTTGGTATATTAGTATTACGAATTATTGCCTTTTCAAATATATATTCATTCTCATAAAACTCCTCTTTTATATTCTCCAGTATTGTGAGTGATATTGAAAATTCATCGTTATCATCATCCAAAACTCTTTTATTAAATTCTTCTAATAATTTATCATGTAAATCAATTTCTCAGCTAATTTTTAATAATTCTGGAATTTTTAAGGCAACTTTAACTTTTGTATCAAAATAATAAATCCTATCAATTAATTCAAAAAATAAAATTTTATCAATTTTATCAATTTTTAAATGTAAAGAATTTGTTCAATTTCAGCTAAAAAATAGTCATCTATATCAGGGTTTTCATTTGTTAATTGGGTTAAATAAAGAATTCTTATCAAAAAAAATATCTAATTTAACTTTTCATGATATCTCTTTTAATATTCTTGTTGCATTTGAAAAATCTTCATCTGGTTTATATTTATTCTTCTTGCTATTTTTTAAAGTTCTCATTATGTCATCAAGAATAACTGATTCTCATCACGTTTCTTTTTGAAATATTCTTCTTAAGTCTCAATCTTCAGAAATTAATTTTTTAGTCATTTCAATTCAAAATCTTCCCTCACAAAAAGAATCAACATAAGTTGATCATCTTCAAAAAGTCACAAAATAGAATTCAGATCATATATGAAATATTGAAATTATTCATTTATTAATAGATTTATATTCACTGGAGATTTGCTCAAAATTATCATCAAGTCATAAAATATTTAAAAAGTTGAACCACGAATTATCCTCAACAATAGCTTTTTCATCATAATTCATCCACGCAAAAAGTGCATACCTTATATTTACAGATACATTTTTATATTCAATATTACTCCATTTTTGTTTTATGAAAGTTTCTTTATTAATTTTCTTAAGACTTAATTTATCAGTTAAATGCTCATTAATTTTATTAAAAATTTTTTCCTCATCCTTAAGGTTTAATTTTAATTTCGATACTCTAATCTCATTTATATGTTTTTTTGAAGAATCATCCCGTTTATTAGCCATGGTTATTAATTTAAAAAATAATTAAAATAAATTAAATATTTATTAATCACATTAGGACTCTAAAATAATGTCTATTTCTCATCTTTTTTTAAACTGAGTAATATTCTGATTAAATAATTCAGTCTGAGTTCGATTTAAAAACGGTTGATCAATTATTGTTAATTTATGTGTTGGAAAGTGTTTTTTTAAAACTTCTAAAGTGGTATTAAATGTAAATTCTCTAATATCTGTTCTAACATATATTGTACTTTTGCTTTTCATTAGATACTTAGACTCGCCAAATACATCATTCAATAATTCTTTATACTCTTCTTTTCAGTTAAATCTTCATTTATGCTTATCTTTATTAGTTTTTGGACTGTCATTTCATCATAACATCCACAATCTTATCCATTGATCGACATGATAATCAACTATTGAACAATATGGCGGAGAAGTAAATAGTAACGAATATTTATTTAATTTCTCTTCTTTAATATTTTTCAATATATCAACTGAGTCTCCAAGAAATAATTCGAATTCACCACTCGCTTCAGGTACTCATTTTAAATACCTCCATTCAATTTTTTTTTGAATTAATTTAAGAGGATTAATTTCTGGTGGTACAAGATAATTATTACTTTTCCACCAGTTAATTGAATAATTCATACCCATTGATTTAGTTAACCTCATTTGATTTGATAATCCTTCTCATAATTTTCAGTGTAGATAAATTAAGATAAATGACATGAGAGTTCTATCAATATGACTATCCTTCCAGCCTAGATTAGCTCTTGCTGACAACAAAAAGGTTAACACTTCATTACAATAGCATAATTTATAAAATTCTCACATATCATTAGCTTGGGATTGAAATTTAAATCTCAAAGCATATATTTCCTCAAGTCTGATTAGAATAATATCTTTAATACATGGATTTAATTTTGTTTGTCAGTATATCCATCATAATGGATTAATCTCTATTCAAGTTGCATTTCTTCATAAAATCGCACTAGCATATATACTAGAAAACCTTCATGCAAAAGGATCTAAAACATTATCTCAAATATTCGAATGTTTATCAATAACATTGAAAGCAAAATCAATTGGAAACATAGCATAATATGGCCCATATTTTGCCCATCTTGTAATAGCATTACTGCTTCATTTAATATTTCAAAAATCTTTTAATTCTATCATTGTGAGTTTGTTCTTATTTCTCTAGCTATTTCTTCAAAAATTTTCTTACCTAGATTTAATGGTATAGCAGCCTCAGCATGTGCTGAAATAAGGGGAGATACAGAATTCGGATAGCGACTTGAAGATAATTTATCAAGTATATTCATAACATCAGGTAAGCGTGAGAATTGACTTATATCTGAAGTATTCAAGTCCATTTCAAATTCATTAAAAAAAGGTATTATGCAAACTAATTTTTGCCCTGATTTAGTCTTATAGAAAAATTTCCTTCAAAAATATGTATCTTCTCAATATGGTTTTATGCTATCAGAAAATATTATATTTTTTTTAATATAGCCATCATTTAAAAGTAAGGCTGATTGATTTGGAAATTTATCACTGATTCATCCTTTGCTTGTATCAATTTCTATGAAATGATTAAAAAAAGTACCAGATTTTTCAATTCAAATTATCATTAAATTTTCGGGATTGATTTTCTTCTGAAGATCATTGATTCTTTGAATTTCTTTTATAATACTCTTTGTTAACCATGATGAAGTACTAAATACAGCCAAAGGTCAATCCATTACAAATACAATCTTTCTCAAAATTGATAGCAATCATTTTTTCTCAAAAGATCTTAATATGTGTATTAGCCATAATTTTTCAAATGTAGACATAATTTGTCAATATAATTCTCAATTAACACTAGATTCATTCATTAATTCATATAATCTTAAAGCATCAGTTGAAAATAATGGCTGTCAAGAATATGGGCATATAAATTCTCAATATCAATATGTCATATCTTTATCAATATCATCAATAGGGCTTTTAGGTTTTTGGATTGAATCATTTTCAAGTTTAATTTTCAATAATGCTTCATAAGTATCTAGCAATCTTTCTCAATCTGGAAATACCGAATTATTTTTTAACTCCTCATATATAATTCTTCTAAGCGATGACTTGGAACTTTTATCATTATCAATAATTATGTTACATCAAGGCATTACGCTTTCTATTGTAGAAGCTTTTTCAGTATCTCTAAACTTCTTTGGATCAATAAAATCATTTTGTCATAGCTCTTTTACTAGCTTCATATCTATTAATACTGAAGCTATTGAGATATAACCAAATTCGGCACCAGGATATCAATTTTCTGCTTTTACGGACATATTGCTACCATCAATAGCAACAGCCCAATCAGGCAATATACTACCCTCCTCCAAATCTGATTTATGAACTAATTTAGAAAAAATATCTTCTTCATCATCTCCATCTTTTCTTATTTTAAAACGTCATTGTAAAGCCTTAACCTTTTCACTGTCAAGAATCCTTCGTAATGGCTCATAGCTTGCAAATTCTCAGTCAAATCACATATTGTATTTAGTTAAATTACAAACTTATCTACCTGTACTGGTACTACAAATAAATTACTAAGAGTTTTTACCCTTAAGAATCATTTATCCTGAGCTCTTCTAATTGAAGGTTCAAAATCTGCAAAATCATAATATTTACACAATTCCTTTGTTTCATCAGTATTATTTAAATGACTAATGAACCAATTTGCTGTATTTTTAAGAATATTTTTTTGAATACTACTTACTTCTTGAGTTGCATAAACCATACCTAAACGATATTTAGATCATTCCTTTGCAACTCTTACCCAAATATCACTTAAATCAAGATCATTTCAAGCAGGCAAGATATTGTGAGCCTCCTCAACATAGACAAGTATTTCTGGGATTTTTGTATCTCATAACGTGAATTTTTTTTGGTTTTCTTTAAATATTTTTGTAGTTATTCTTTTTGCAGAAGACTTATTTAATTCAGGATCTCAGCTTGATTGATCTATTATTACTAATTTTCACTGGACTAATGAATTATAAATATCGTCAGCATAATCTGTACTGGTTGACGAAGTATGTTGCACTATCATTTTGCCAATTCTCCTAATTCAATTTGAGTATTGATAAATTCATATTAATTTTTTAAAATCCTCATCTGCCCACCTATCTCAAGAACAGCCAGGCTTATCATTTACATACCAACTTTCAAAATCGTTATAACCACTACTTCTATCTCTAATAAATTTATCTAGGGATTCAAATGCATCTGAGATCTGTCACCAAGTAGGATTAGGTTGTGAAAAGATTTTAGCTGCCGAATTATATTCGATTTGATTATCTCATTCATAATTTTGTAAACTTTCAATTAATTTTGCATTAAATAATCCAGTAGTAACAGCTTTAAGTGAGACGGGCATTTGAAATCATGCCCTACTTAAAATTGACCTATATGCTAGCAGTCTTCTATTATATCTAGTTAAGGCACTTCTATCTGTCGCATCCTCTGGCTTCTCAAAGTTGACTTGTTGAAAATTCTTTAGATATGTAGGGTCATCTTTAGAAAACAAAGTATCTATTATTTCCTTTCATATATTTAAATTTTCTTCAGTAAAAAAATTTAACAACATTAATTTCCTATCAGGATCATTTGGATGTCAGGTCAATCAATATGTGACAACTTCATCATCCTTTTTAATGCTTTTATTAATTTCCCAAATGTTCTTAAGTGCATTTGGATTATTATTTCAATCCTTATCTTGAATATTTTCATTTGCATATTCTCAATTTGGATCAAAAATAATTTGACCTATCCTTAGAGGTGTTCATTCATTTACTTTTGGATATCTTAATTCATAGACTGATTTAGCAATAATCTTAGTAGTATTTGACTTACCCGTTCTCGTCATACCAAATAATGCAGTTTTTTGAGATAAAAGATCTGCAGGGTAAATATTTACAGGTACTTCATCAATATCTTGATATTTCCTATTTGTTGAAGCATATCTAATATTTCCTAGCTTTACTTTTGCACTACTTCAATATTTTTCAACATGTGATTCTAGATTAATAGGATCAATATAATTAATTATTTCTTTCAAAGCTTCTCATGTTGGCTTATAAACTTTTAATCATCTATTTGGATAATAATTTGAAATATCACTTCAAAATTTTAATTTTAAGGTTGATTCTGGATTTTTAGCATCTTCTTCTAAAAAAAATGTTCATATAATTCTACACTGAATTCACGCGTATCATAAATATACTCTTGTTTTTTCATCCATTGATCCAGAGCCATCCCAATGTTTATCAGTGTCACCACTGACTCTTTGGGCAGTTTCAACCCTAATTCTTTCAGCTTCTTTGTCTTGTGGAAAAGAAGCTGAATCCATCACTCTTAATAAGATAAAAGAAGAGTCTTCTGATTTAAAATCAATATTATCTTTAGAATTTGGATCTACTCTTGTGGCTATTAAAAAGCAAAGACTAGGAATTCATCCAACATTTCTTCTATGACTATCGTGTATAATTATTTTTGCTGTTTCATAATTAATAGAGTATAAATCTCATACGTATTCTTTCGTTTGAATAAGCTTCTGAAACCAATTTTTTGAATCTGAAATATTTACATTTGCACATATGCTTTCTAAACCATCTTGAATCATAAAAAAATAGTTAAATTAATTAAACTTAATTTAAGATTAAGTTTAATTATATACTTTAAAATTAAATGTCCAAGAAATTTTTTTATTGAATTATCCCTCCAATAAATCCAAAATTTCTTGAAAATCTATCTCGATTTCTTTCGCAACATTTGGCTGAATAATCCTTTTTGCCATTTTCAAAAAACTTCCCATCTTGTCGCATTCCTATTTGGCGAGAAGATAGACAAATCTATAATTAAAAAAATTTACAATTTCGTTTACATCTTTTACTAAATGTAAACAAAATTACTTATTCTGTTTACATCTCCGAAAATAACAGCAATCTTATCTTTAAGTCCTCAACATAAAATCCTCAAATAAAAATTAGATTGCATTTGAATTACAACCCCTCCAAAATATCCAATATATCCTGGAAATCAAATTCTCATTCTGTTGGACCGCTTTCTGCATTTGGCTTGATGATCCTGACAGCCATTTCAAAAACTTCTCATCTTGTTGCATCTTTATTTGGCGAGAATGTGGCACCCCAATCGATAACCCCTAGCTTAAGGGCTTTGTCGGTTATATTCACTTGCCAAGGAATCGTAACATCTGTAAATGAGGTTGTAGTGGAAACTGCTCCGGTATTCATGTTCGCTGCATTCATAAGCATCGCGAGA
>CAYWJC010000063.1:0-1989 GCA_964458505.1 uncultured Candidatus Peribacteria bacterium
CAATGAACTCCAGGAAATGTTATAATTAATAACGAAACTGGAAAATATATTCTTATAGCTTGAGCATACCCAGTTAGTGAATTTGAAAGAGTTATTGAAGAATTGTTAAAATAATTAGTTTTCAACTTTAAAAAAAACTCAAGAATTTTATTCTTGAGTTTTTTATTGTGAAATTCCTATTTTTCAAGGGTATCTTTATTGATATCATCAGAGCTGGAATTGAGAACATTTCAAAAATTTATCCCTGTTTCATTTATAACTCAAACTACTTTTTTTGGAAAATCCTCGTCTTCTAAAATTGTAATCTTTGAATCAATAATAATTTCCTTGCTTCAAGGATATAGATACTTTCAAAATATTTTGCAAAAATTATGAAAAGTTGTGGTAAATATCTTTCCTTTTGGATCATAGTTATGTTGATCTATTTCTTGAAGTTCTTCTAATATGCTTTTTCCAAAATCAGTCAATCTAACAGTGACCTTATTGTTAAAATGATATTCAATTCAACAGGATTCTTTTTCCAATTGTTTTTCCATTATTCAAAAATTTAAAAAATATTAGTTTAATAATAATCAAAACTAATATTTTGTCAAAAAATAGACTTATTTCTTCCCCAAACATAGAAAATATTCCTCAAAACTTCTGTCTCTACAGGCTCTTGGTTTGAATCGTGAGAATTTTTCATATCTTTTTTTAATGGGAAAAACAAGGTCATTTACATCTTCTCAAACAAAAACCTTAAGAATCATATTTCATCACTTTTTCAAGAAAATATCAGCAACATCAAGTATTGCCAGATTCAGCTCTACGCTCCTATATTGGTCGACTCATGTTTGACCTGTTGTTGATGGGGCAATGTCGGATGTTATTACATCAAATTCTTTGATTCACACGGAATTTATGAATTCTGTTACTTTTTCTTTTTCAAATATGCTTTCTTGCAATAGAAAAATATTATTAAATGGAAATCTCTCAATTTTTTGAATGTCGATTCCTACTATTTTTCAAGAATCTCCTATAATTTTTCTTATTGCTTGTAAGAAGCTTCATGGAGCTGCTCAAACATCCAGCACATTATAATTCGGTCTTATCAAGTTGAATTTTTCTTGGATTTCAAGAAGCTTAAATACACTTCTAGCTCTATATCAAAGTTTTTTTGCTTCATGGTAATATTTATCCTTTACTACAAATTGTTCAGGTCATCTTTTGTTTGACATTTTAAAAATTTAAATACTATATAATGAATAAAAAAAATTTATATGAATATAATTGCTTTAACTAAAGAATATCTTAAAAATAAGGATTTCAAATGATTATATGATTTTATAGCAAATAATCAAATCGATAAAGAAATAGCATCTGAGATTTTTTCTTTAGTTTATGACCATACAAACAGTTTTAAAAACTCAAATACAACGAGTGAAACGATGACTTTAGCATGAAAGTTAATAAGTCTTTGAGTTCCTCATGATTTGGTTGTTATTGAGAAAACAAAAAAAAACCTTTCAAGAATGAAATTCATATGAGAAGTTTTAAATAAAATCAAGAACTATAATTCCTGAAAAATTCTTTTTGCTACAATAGAGAATGATTTATTTGAAAAATATGATGAAAACATAGAAACTTTGCAAATAATCATAAATGAAACTTTGTTTTCAATAAAAAACGTTGAAGCAGTCGTATTTTTTATCAAAGAAGAGGATTGTTGGAAGCCAATTATAAGATTTAAGGATAATACTAAAAAAATTAAATTTGATTTAGACAGCTTATCGCAATTAGTAAAAAAATAAAAAAGCAGCCATTAGGCTGCTTTTTTATTTTAGAATCAATTATTTCAATTCAACAGATGCTCCAGCTTCTTCTAAAGATTTTTTCATGTTTTCAGCGTCAGCTTTTGAAACATTTTCTTTAACGTTACCTCCGTTATCAGCGATAGCTTTAGCTTCAGCAAGTCCAAGACCAGTCAAGTCTCTTAAAACTTTGATAACC
>CAYWJC010000064.1:0-5854 GCA_964458505.1 uncultured Candidatus Peribacteria bacterium
ATTTTAAAAATCCTAATTCTATTTTATGGGAAAGATGGGCATTTTTGTTTGAAGAAATGTTTCAGAAAATTATTGAAGATTGACTAGATATGTTGACTAATTCAAATTGCAAATATAGCGAATATACCTTAAGAATGCAATTTGATAAAATAAAGAACCATTTTTTAAACTTTTTTAAAAACATATATTTCATGACTGAAGCATGAAAAAAAATTATCAGTGGAAATTTTATCTTAAAAAAAGAAAAAAATAAAGTTATTACTTGGAATTGAACGTATAATTTTTTATTGGAATCGTGGTATGAAACTGACTTTGATTTACCTTTTGATAATGATATAGGTTGTGAAATGGTTGAAGATTTAGAAGTAGAAGAAGAAAATCTTAGTCCTCAACAAAAAAGACAAAACCAGCTTTTGGATCTATATTTAAATCATCCTATTTGAAATACTTTATGTTCAGATATTATTCAATTTGAGTGAAATTTTATTTTTGAGTCATTATTGAGAGATAGGAATATTTATAATCTAATTTATAAATCAACAATTTTTAAAGATGAATTATATTTTTCAAATAATACAGCAAAATAATGGCAAAAATTTTAGATTTCAAGTCTTTACATGAGTCACAAGAATCAAAAAAAGAATGAATTAATTCTGATATTTGATGATTGCAATTTATTAAAACCATGAATTCTAGTAGCAAAAGAATTACTTCGATATTTGAGTCAGAAAAATATCACTGATATGATTTCGAAAGTCCAAGTATGGAAATGTGGGAAATTTGGAACAATAATTTTAAGGAATTTTACATCAATCTTATCAATAGTTTTATTTTTGATCAAGGTGAAGAAAATAAGGATTACAGGGATAATTTAATGATAATTTGAGATTATCTGTCTGACTTTTTCAGAGATATTTTTTGTAATACAGAAATGTGAAATGATATAATAAACCAAAGAATACTCAAGACAAATTTACCTTCCCTTAATGCTGAAATTTGATTATTTAAATACATATCCTTGCTTCAAAAAAAATTTGAAAGTTTTGATCAATTTGAATTCGATGAGAAGTTGGTTAATAATTTTAACACAATCCTTAAGTTATATGATGTTTCAAGTATTGATTTCAGAGGACAAAATATGGCAGACATAATGCCTTTGTTTTTTGATTTTCATATTTGTATAAATTTGATCCAATCTAAGGAAATATTCATGCTTTTCGGTCATTTGAATATGATTGATAAATCTGAATAATAAAAAAATAAAGTAAAAAATCTCAATTTATGTTCTCCGCTAAAAATATGTAAGAGCTAGATTTGAGATTTTTTTATTATGATTTATCAAAAAAGATAAGTGTAATTTTTGCATAAAACAAAATAATGTGATAATATTTCATCAATTACAAAAATAAAAATAAATATATGAGAAAAAAATATATAAGGAATAAGAAGGATTTTTATTTTATCAAAGCTATCAAAAGCATTTGGGCATTTAACTTGATTCTTATTTTATATTATGTTTCAACAATTTATTGACTGCAATTCATTAAATCATCTGTTCTTGAATATTCAAATGTAGTATCAGATAAATTCGATTGAACCACTTATCCTATTGCCTATGTTCCAAATTGGCTAAAATCAAAAAATACAAATAAATCCCTTGAATTTGAAGATGAAAAGTTTTCGATTGAAGATTTTGTTGAAATTCCAAAATACGACACTGACCTATTGTCAGATGATTCTTGAAAAAATAAGGATGCCATAATGGCAAGATATGAATATCCTGTGGTCTATATGTGAAGCTATCGTCTTAATTATATTGAATTCGACGGAAGTCATCCTTGAATCGATATCAGAGCTCCTATATGAACTCCTGTTTTATCGATAGCAAATTGAGTCGTCATAAAGACTAAACATGCTGAAAACTGAGATTGAAAATATGTAATAATTAGACATGATAATGTTAATGTTGATTGAAGCATTGAGACATTATACTCAAACTATCTTCATTTATCCGAAATTTTTGCAGTTGAATGAACTAAGATAAAAAAATGAGAGATACTTTGAAAAGTTTGAATGACTTGAATCACAACAACCCCCCATTTGCATCTTCAAATCGATAAAAAAGTAGCCCCATTTCATCCGTTTTGGCCATATACTTTTAAGGAGGCTTCAAGCATATCTTTAGACTTCTTCTCTGCTGTGAACGTATGACTATGAAAAGAAAATGCGATTGCAATGACAACCCATCCTCTTGAATTTGTTCAAGATAATATAAATTCCGTAAATTCATTCAATTCCGCTTGAGAAGATTTAACCATTTCAGATCAAATTCAAACGAGTACAAATGAAGTCCAAAAAAATCTTTGACCTCAGGTTTGAATTAAGACTAATACTGTAGCTACGATAAGCAATGTAAATCCAGTGATAACTAATGTAAAACCTGTTGAAATTCAACCAAAAAAACTTGAAAACTGACAAATATTCTATGATATACCTTTGAATTCAAAATTCTACAACGCAACAAAATATTTGCATGGAGCATGAATTACAAAATGATATTCAAATTGAAATTTTTGAGTCAATGATTCAATATCCAGATGAGAGGCTCTTATATTTATTTTTAAGACATACAATATAAAACTTGATTCAAACACAAAATTAACTTTTAGGGATATTGATAATAATTCATTTATAGCTCCTTATTTAAGAAAAGCTTTGGATCTATGATTTATTTCAGCAAATCCGAAATTCCGACAAGATGATAAGGTAACTAGGGCAGAATTCATAACAATGCTTATAAAAGCATCATGAAAACCAATAAATACATCAACGGTTTGATATTTCAAAGATATTAAAAATACAGACTGGTATACTCCTTATGCAAATACCTTTGTTAAGTTATTTCCATCTTGAGCAAATTGATGACAATTTCAACCGAATTCTTTATTTAACCGTTGACAAATTTCATTAATTTTGTATGCTGTAAAAAAAAGTTAAAAAAAATAAAAAACAAAAAATAAAAACAAAAATTATTTTTAAATTTTTGTTTTTATTATAATTAACAATTTATTATGTGAGATTTGCTTGTTTGAAAATTTTGAGATAGCAATGATGAATTTTCGAAGAAATTAAGTTATTCTTCTATTGAAGAGTGAAGACAAAAAGTATCATGAACAGATTTAAGTACCACAGAAATAGTTAAGAGAGCTTGAAAAAGATACCAAGAATTATTATCTCCTTCGTGAAAATATTTAAAGTTAATACCCGAAAAAAACTCAATAACAATTAATATTCCCGAAAACGATATTTTAGAAGAAAGAATAAATAACCTTTTTCAAAAATGGATTAAAGATGAATATCCAAATCAAGATTTGTCAAAATTATGAACAATAGATTATAAAAAATGATATCTATGAATTTGATGAGTACATTGGAAATTAGATTCAATTATTGAGACTTCTTGATTTAAATTAGATAAGGTATTGGGCAATAATTCATTTTTAAAAACACCAAGCATCAGAGAAGTTTATACTAGTGCTGATTTAATGCCATGAATTAGCCAAAATGAAAAAATATATAATTTAATGAGATTATTAGGATTTGATTTTGAAGCGAATGAAAATGTTATACTTTGGATCTCAAAAAAGAAAAAAAGTCAAAGCATGAAAATCAAGACAATGATTTTAGATGTATTGAGTGCAATTGAAGATGTAGATAATAAAGAAGAATGAGTATTGTTTATAGATTCAAGACAAGCATTGGAATTCAAGATGAAAATAAAAAGATTATGATATTTTATTTGAGTTTTAAATGAGGCATAAAATAGATTTTATTAGATTTTTTTCATTCAAAATTTTTTTATTATATCTTTCGCTTCATTTATAACAATTTGTCTTGCTTCAATCATTTTTTCTCAGGTCACTTCATTTTTTATGATTTCATTGATGAAATTTTCATTATTTCAACCTAAATTTTCTCAAATATATTTGATAGCATTGGAATCCCATCACCAAACAATTTTTCAGTAAAGTTTTTCTGCTTGGATTTCTGAATGTAATTCATTGATAAATTCCTTTTCGGTATATATTCAGTCGATTCAAATTTCAAATAAGGATTCTGATTTATTCTGCTTTGAATATTCTCTTAATTTTCTAATAGTTAGGCTTCATTCATTTTCTCTAGGATCAGTTTTACAATCATCATTTAAAATGCAGATCACATCAATATCACTATTAAAATCCGGTGTTTTATATGGATTCATCCTGCTTCAGCATAAAATAAATCATAATACTTCCGGATGACTCTTTTTGATTTCAGTCAAATATATTCTCATTTCTAAAATAATTTTTTCAATTTCCAGCTTTCTTGTCTCAGGAACTTTTTGATTTGCGTCAGTAGATCAAAGCCCAAGGATTCTTCGGACCTTTTGTTTTGAATTTTGGGATAAGGTATCAGGTAAATCTTTAAAATCATGAGCACATCTGATTATGAATTCATTAACTCTTTCTTTTGTTAATCTAAAAAATTCATTATTTTTAAAAACTCATTTTACCTTCAAAAAATCCAGTGTATATCTTTCAATCTCATCAAAAACATTATCTTCTTGCTTTATTGTTTCCATTTTTATTTAAATATAGTCTAATTTTTTTGTATTTTACGATAAATATATTTTTGTCAATTAAATTATTCCCAGATAATTATCTTAAATTTCCTTTTTTATTTTTTAGATTTTTCCATATAATTCGCGGGACTTTTAAAAACAACAAAAAATGTTAAATACCGAACAAGAAAAAGCAGTAAAACAAATAGAATGACCACTTTTGATTTTGGCTGGAGCTGGAGCAGGGAAGACTCATACTTTGACACAAAGGGTTGCCTATATGATAAAGGAAATCTGAATCAGATCAGACAGTATTTTGTGTGTCACATTCACGAATAAGGCAGCAAGGGAAATGAAAGAGCGTATATGAAGCTCTCTATGAATCGAGGGTGAAAATGTTTCATTTTACAGATCGCAGAATTTTCCTGTAGTATGAACCTTTCATTCGATTTGAGTTTATTTTTTAAGACTTTTTATCGATAGGATAGGTTATGAAAAAAATTTCATAATTTATGATGAAGATGATAAGATAAAGCTTGTTAAGGATATTTTGGAAGCCAAGAATATCGATACTAAGGAATTTCCAGCAAGAAAAGTTGCCTATGCTATTTGATGAGCGAAAAACCTTTGAGCAGATGCGCAAATGTTTTCAAAATCTGTCTGAAATTACTTTCAATCAATAGTGAGCGATGTTTTTGTTGAATATGAAAAAAGACTGAAAGCATACAATGCACTTGATTTCGATGATATACTTTTGAAAACTTTTGATATTTTGAACATAAAGGAAGTTTTGGATTATTTCCATAATAGATTTAGGTATTTTTTGGTTGACGAATACCAGGATACAAATGAAATTCAATATAAAATTGTGAATTTACTTGCTTCAAAAACAAGAAATATCTGCGTAGTTTGAGATGATTGGCAGGGGATATATTCTTGGAGATGAGCAAATATACAAAATATTTTTCACTTTCAAAGAGACTATAAGGATTGTGTAGTTGTAAAATTAGAACAAAATTACCGATCAACAAAAAATATAATAGAATCAGCAAACAGTGTCATAAAAAACAATGCAGGAATAATGGATAAGACCTTGTGGACTGATAATACTCAAGGTAGTTTCATAAAAATCATTGAAGCTTATGATGAAAAGAACGAATCTGCAAAAATAGTTGAAATCATATGAGATAGACTGGATGAAGACGAGAATTTCGCAGTTTTATATAGAACCAATTGACAATCCCGTCTTATAGA
>CAYWJC010000065.1:0-2338 GCA_964458505.1 uncultured Candidatus Peribacteria bacterium
CAAAATTTGAGGTTTAGTCTAATCAATGGCTTATTTAAAGGAATAAATTTTACTTAAATAATTTCATTTAATTTTCAGTAAGTAATTATTTCTTTTAGGGACGAATTTTTAAGATTATTTTCAAATAAATATTTTTTAATGAAATCAAAATATGGTTTATAACATATTTCAGGTAAATATTTTACAGCATACAATATTTCTTCATGATTAACGTTTTCATTTAATTCAATTTCATTTTCTACAAAATGTTTGTAAAAATCAGTCCTAATCAAACGGAACAATAGTATCTCTTTAAAAACATTCGCTAAATTTTCTTTATATACACAATCAGAATCCGTAACAATTCTTATTGCATCAGCATGCAATTCTACTCAATTATTTTTTACTATTTCATATATTTGTCAATTATAACTTGCTAAGATATAATCTGAAATTTGTTTTATTATATTTACTTTAGGAAATCAAATTAGTGATTTCATTGTTTCTGGAATATTAGATTGTTCGATGTTTTTTGGTTCAAAATCTATTAAATCACAATTATATATAGTAGCAATTCTTCTTGCTATTGCAGCATCATCAATTATACTTTTTCATTGTATTCATGGAGATGTTGGAGGTATATCATTTATTTGTTTATCTAAAGGTGACATATTTATGGTAATTAATTTCATTATTTATATTAATAATTGACATATTGTCAAAAAATAATTTTAAAAAGTTAAATTTAATTTTAAAGAAGTTATATTTTATTAAATTAAAAGTTGTATTTTTATTTAAATTTATTAAAATTTGGACCAAGAATAACTAAATATATTAATAACTATTAATCAACAGCAATGAATAATACTGACTTTAATACAATTGTTTTTACTTCTTTTTCAAAAAAGAACTTTTATTTGCGCTCATATATCTCATCGTTTGTTTTAAATAACTCATGTGTCCCTGTAAGTCCATTCATGAATTTTGATTATAATATGACATGACTTGTAAATAAGGATTTCATTAGAATTTCAAATAATACACTGATTAAAAAATCAAATGAACTTTGGGTTTTTTGAGAACTAAGCGATTGAGTAGTTATTGAAATATATTTGGCAAAAAAATATAAGAAAATTGTCAGATATTTTATGGTTGCGAGCAATTGAATTGATTTTGAAGAAACAAATGAGGGTAAAGTTATTCTTGAAGATGTATCACCTTGGATGTGGGAATGGATTTTGAGTTGAAAAAATCTTGAAAGATGGCACCCTAGACTCAGATTTAAAAAGGAATATTCCTTAGTCTACCCGGCCTATTCCAAACATAATTTCTATCTTCACATGCATATCAGCAAATTTTGTTTGGAAAATAAAAAAATTCCTTTAAACCCATTTATGCTTTTTAAATATTTTCTTTGAGATAAAATTAGCCGTGAAAGTGTATATAAGGCGAATGCTACAATAGTTAATATGTGTGATGAGCTTTGGACTTTCTGACCAGTTAGTGATTGAGTTTTGGATGAAATAAAACAGAAGAAAAATGAAAAACCAAAAAGCGTTAAATATTTTAAAATCGCAAATACTTCTCCCCAGGTAAATTTCAGAAAAGTACTTCCCTCCTCTGTCGAATTTGAAGAAGAAGAACTGGAACAATTCAGAAATTGTCTTTAGTTTCGCTTAATAATCAAAAAAACCTACAATTTTGTAGGTTTTTTTGATTATTTTTTACATCAGCATCCGACTTCATCGAAAAATGCAGTTTCTCAATCTGAACATTTAAACTTAACACCCTCACATTTTACAGTATCTCTGAAAAGATATCTTTTACCCGATATTATCTCCTGAGTATTCCAGATATTTTTCTTTGTCAGATCTTGAAGGAAAATCAATGAATATTTAATTTTGTCATTTTTAATTTCTTCATCCAGTTCTAAAGAAATGTTTGAAACTAAAGAATTTAAGCGGTTTGAAATCTTAGTATCTATTCTTTCAAGTCTTGAAAGTTTTGAGGTATTATCCAATATAGAAATTTTTTGCAAAAAATTATTGAAATAGGTTGTAAGAAATGTTTTTAAAGTTTCAGATATTACAACAGGACTTCCCTCTTCAAATTCTGAACATGCATCATTATGAACTTCTGTAGCCTTTTCACTATTCATCATGCATTTATTTGAAAATGTCTTGTAGACAGGATAACATGGAGCTCTAAAACATTGAACTTCGACTTTTGCGCATACTGGAGCATATTCCATGGTACAAGCCATTTGTTCCGCTTCACTTGCTGAAACTAAAGAAATAGTGCTGAATAGAAATATAATTGAGGTAAAAATTATCGAATTTTTCATATGACTCTATTTAAA
>CAYWJC010000066.1:0-2267 GCA_964458505.1 uncultured Candidatus Peribacteria bacterium
CTTCCCTATATTAGGGAAGGTAGTGTTTAGGTAATTATTCAACTAAATAATATAATTTTTATAACAAAAATAGTAATTTATAATATAGAAAAATATTGAATAATTTAAAATAATCAAAAAAACCTTCCCTAATATAGGGTAAGGTGCCCAAAGGGCGGATGGGTTATTGTCAGTAAGATATCATAATTACTTTAAAATATACCGAAACTTCTATTAAAAACAAAAAAAATCCTTTTTTCAAAGGATTTTTTTTGACTAATTAATTTATTGATCATTTAGATTTTGGGCCTTCCATTCAGCTTCTGTTTTCACAAGATTAAGATTCTTAAGAAGAGCGTTTCAGCTATCAGGAAGAACTACTGTGGCATTTTTAACCAACGCTTGTTTATTATTTATAAGCGTATCTAAAAGTGCTTTGTTGTAGTTATTCAGAATTGTATAGGAATCTATGAATTTTCAAATAAATATCAAATAGGTGGACGCGTAAGTGTTTTTATCTTTTTCTAGCAGATAATTATCAAGAGTTTCTTTTGTTTTATTGTAATTCATAGTCTTATAAGCTGCTGTCAAGTCATTTTTATAAGTTCAGATTAAGGAATTGGAACTGTTTATGACACCTTGAAGCTGTGTTCATTGTTGTTTTAATACATTCAATTCTTCATTTGAATTCTTATATCTAAGTTGCAATTGATCTAAAAAACTTGTTAGCATCATTTCCCTATCTGTTGCTCAAGCTAAAAGTTTATTTACGTCAGTTTTTAGTATATTCAAATATTCATTAAGGTTGATCATGTTTGAAGTTATGATCTTATCTCTTGCTACAGCTTTGTTTGAAAGAATATATGAAATCGACATAACATCTGTAAAAAGATTAACAGGAACTTCTTTAGATTCTTTATATCTAGTTCCTATATTCAATGAAGCAGCTACTCATGTTGTTCATAAATATTCTACGTCCGCTCTTTTGAATTTCGTATCGTTAGAATCCGCGAAAGTGCTTCAATTTAAGCCAGAAAAGTAAGTTACAAAAAGGTTTATTAGCAATGACAAAAGGATTCAAAGGATCAACACCTTTTTTACAAAATCCTTGATTTCTGATTTTAAAATCATAAACTATGAAAGCAAATTAATTAAAACTTTCAACAATATTAATAGATTTTTATCAATTTGCAAAATTATCATAAAAAATTAATCAAAAACCATGAAAAAGTTCACTATATTAACAGTAATATTTTTCTTGTTCTACATTTTCGCTCCTTATTGAAATACTATAGAATTTTCAAAAGAATATACTTTTGAAAACGAGCAATACAGTGAATTATTAAAGCTTTCTCCTGTATTTAAAAAGGAAACAAGTCTTTCGGATTTACCACTGAACATCTCATGATATAAGACAAATCTTCAGTCGAATTTTTCCAAACCCAAAGATACTTTCGTTTTTAAGATCAAAAAAATCGATTGACTCGAAAATAATGATGTCTTGATTTATCTTCTAGATAACGATAAGAAAATCAGAATCCAAATAGACAATGATTGAGATGAGAGGAAATTAAAAGATGAATATATATATACTGAACCAGTTTTTTTGGATTCAAAGAATGAATTGAATTATGAATTAGAGTCTAAAAAGGATATTTCCTGAGCGGATTTAACGGTTATTTGAATTGATACGAAAAGCTTTAATGAAAAAATGGAGATTTCCATAAATCCCCAAAATACAAATGCCGATACCAATATCGTATCAAGAAAAGAGTGGTGAGCTGATGAGACCTTAAGATATAAAGACAACACATTTTGGGTAAATTATTATAAGAAACAGACTGAAAACCAAACTCCAAAAACACCTGCACAAATAAAAGCAGAACAAAAAATCATAGATATAAGAAAACATTTGGCCACTAATTTTCCAGAACAAGATAATCCTGTCGAAAAAATAACCCAAGAAAATTGACATGATCTTGTCTGGCCAATTGAAAAAACGAAAAAAGTTGAAAAAATCATAATTCATCATACTGCTTGAGTATATGATGCAAGCAGAGATGATGCAAGTATAATAAGATGAATTTATGCTTCCCATGCTATTGCAAACTGATGGTGAGATATATGATACAATTATCTTATTTGAAGAGATTGAAGAATTTATGAATGAAGAGCATGATGAGATTATAATGTCGGAGCTCATGCTTTATGGAACAATAAAAGCACTGTTTGAGTTAGTGCTCTTTGAAACTTTCAAGTAAATATGCTTCCGGCTTTGCAAAGATCTT
>CAYWJC010000067.1:0-2995 GCA_964458505.1 uncultured Candidatus Peribacteria bacterium
GAAATTAATGAACAGATTATCTTAAATAGCGATTTCTCGATTCCGTTGCACTTCACTCGAAATGACATGTGGGTTATGCTTCACTCGAAATGACACGGGAGAGGAATTATTTATAAACAAAATTTAGAATTAAGAGTTGAGGGGTTAATTTAAAAGTTCTACTTAGCTTGCAATTAATAATTTATTCAATATAATGAATACAAATCATATTATTATATTTTATATTCAGTACAATGAATAAAATCATAAACAGACAACAATACATTTCTCAAATAGAAAACTTTATAGATAAGCCTATAATTAAAGTTATTCTAGGGCAAAGAAGAGTGGGGAAAAGTTATATTTTACTTCTAGTCATGGATTATCTTAAAAATAAAGGGGTCGACGAAAAGGAAATAGTATACATCAATAAAGAAGATTTGAAATGGGATAATCTAAGGGATTATAACAACCTTTATGAGGCCACGAAAAATTATAAGTATGTATTTATAGATGAAATTCAGGAGATAATAGAATGGGAAAAATGTGTAAGAAGTCTGGCTCTTGAAAATAAAGATATCTATATTAGCGGATCCAATTCAGATTTACTTTCTTGAGAATTAGCAACTGTGCTCTCAGGAAGATATATTAGCTTTGAGATATTCCCACTGAATTATCAAGAGTTTCTAGATTTTCATAAATTAGAAAATTCAGAGAACAACTTTTTTAAATATATGAAATATGGTTGATTGCCATATCTGGTTAATATGAATCTTGATGACGAGGTCTATAAATATCTTAAAGATATAAACAATACAATTGTACTGAAAGATATTGTAACTAGGTACAAGATAAAGAATATAAATTTCTATGAAAAACTGCTTGAATTTTTAAGCAAGAACGTTTGAAGTATATTTTCTGCAAATTCTATAAGCAACTTTCTTAAGAATCAGAGTATAAGTCTCAATACAAATATAATCTTAGAATATCTTAATCACACGAAAACAGCCTTTTTAATTAATGAAGTTGCTAGATACGATATAAAATGAAAAAAAATATTTGAAGTGAAAAATAAATATTATTATACTGATATATGAATAAGAAATGCAATAATCAACGGATATAATATAACTGATATTTCCTGAATTCTTGAGAATGTCATTTACATGAACTTAGTGTCAAAGTGATGGAGCGTCATGGTCTGAGAACTTGGTAATTATGAAATAGATTTCGTCTGCGAAAAAGATTCCAAAAAAATGTATATTCAAGTAGCATATCTTCTTGAATCTGAAGAAACCATTAAAAGAGAATTTGGGAATCTAACAAAAATAACTGATAATTGGCCGAAATATGTACTTAGTATGGATAGATATACCTGATGAGGTTTTGAGGGAATAGAAAGCAAGAATATACGGGATTTTATGTTTGAAATATAGTATTAAATGTAAATTAGTTTTTCACTCTGCTCCCTATATTACCCAAAACATTAATTTTTATTATTCGACCCGCTCTTTTTGTCATCTCGACTATCCTTTATCATTTCAGACTTTTGTCATTTCGACCGAAGTGAAGAAATCACTAGCAAGACCAAATTATCATCCTGACAATTTGAAATTAATGAACAGATTATCTTAAATAGCGATTTCTCGATTCCGTTGCACTTCACTTGAATGACATATTTAAATATTTGCCCATACGGTATTTATTATAAATCAACTTGATTTAAGCCTTAAATCATTAAAATCAAATAAATATAACAAATACATGAAAAAAATAGCAATCCTACATCCGCAAGCAAAAATAAAATGAGGAGCGATAAAAACCCTTTTTTTAATTGCAAATTCTTTAAGAGCCGAGCATCAAATCGATTTTTACACTTTTTCTTTTGATAAAAAAAATTGTTTCCCTGAGCTCACTGAAGATTTAAACATAATCGACCTTCAAATATCTTGATTCAAAAAAATAATCTGAATGATAAGTCTGGCTTTTGATTTGAGAAAATATGATGTTATTCTGGCTTGAAACAGCCCGATGCATTTCGTATGAGCTTTGGCTAAATTATTTAGCCTCAATCCTAGATTAAAGGTTTATTGGTACCTGCAGAACCTGCCTTTTTATTATCTTCCTGAAAATAGAGGGATAATAACATCTTTTAAAAAAATTCTAGAAAAAATGGCTGTCAGAAATATCGAGATAATCTCGAATTCATCATTTATCCAAGACAAGGTAAAAAATATTTTCCACAAAGAATCAAGAATCCTTTATCCGTGCATCGATACTGATTTTTTCAATGCTGATGATAATGCCACAGAAGAGAAAACCAGTCTCTTTATAAATTGAAGATTGGTCGAATGAAAAAATGTAGAGCTTGCTATCCTGTTATATTTTAAATTGAAGAAAAACCATTCTGATATAAAGCTTTATATTTCAGGAGATTGATGAGAAAAAGAAAAACTGCTGAAATTAGCGAAAAATGAGAAAAATATAATTTTTCTTTGAGAGATTCCAATAGATGAAGTCAGGAAATATTATAATAAGGCTTCAACCGTCTTATTTACCAGTCTTATTGATGCTTTTGGCCTATCTATAACCGAGGCTATGTCTATGAAAAAACCCGTTGTCGCGCTTTCAATCTGATGACCGAAAGAGCTTATAGAAAACTGAATCACTTGAATTTTGGCAGATGATGAAAATGAATTTATAAAAAATGTCGAAATGCTTCTATCTAACCCGATAATTAGAATCAAAATATGAGATAACGCAAGAAAATTTGCAATCGAGAACTTTTCAGTAAAAAAATTAAAATCAAGACTTGATGATATCTTGTTTGATTAGTAATTAAACCAATCTTAAAGCTAAAATTTATGATTTGATTTTTTGCTGGTAATAGTTGTTATTAAGATTCAATGTAAAAATAATGTGAAAAAAGTGTGAAGAATGGACTTTTTCATTGACTTTTGCTTTAAAACTATATAATTTGAACTCACTGAGAAAAATCAGTTTTTTGCTCGTTAAC
>CAYWJC010000068.1:0-4496 GCA_964458505.1 uncultured Candidatus Peribacteria bacterium
CCCGGGGTTAAATTTGTTAATATTATTAGCCATAAGTAAATATTTTTATTGAAAGCTTTGACGATAAAAACAAAAACACTTACTTATAAATAATAAAACGATAAAAATATAAAAAGGTGACAAAATAAATTGATTTTCAATTTAATGAATTATAATCGATAACTGATATTTTATAAAAAAAATAATTATGAAATTTATAAATGAAAAATATAAGAATGAAGAATTAACTTATGAAGACGTTTTTTTATTTCAAAATTATTTTTCAGGAAATTCCAGATTTAATGATTTGAATATAAGGCCAAAGTTTGATTTCTGATCAAGTCTTCCTATTGTTAGTGCAAATATGAATGCAGTAACATGAAAAAGATTGGCCGAAACCTTAGCAAGACTTGGCTGAATTTGAATTCTTCCTCAAGATATGGATATGGATACATTAAAAGATTTGATTCCAAAAATAAAGAAAGCCTCTATAAAATTCGATACACCGATAACTGTCAAAAAAAATAACACAATAAGAGATGCAATGGGAATAATTTATAAAAGAGCCCATCAAACGGTTATTTTAATAGATGATGATTGAAAACCGTTAAATATTTTTATACCTAAAGATTTCAATGATTTGGACCAATACACAAATATTTGAAGTCTTAAAAAATCTTTTCTGATTACTTGAAATGAGGAAATTACAGACGAGCAAGCATTTAACCTTATGGAAAAAAATTGAATTTCAGCTCTTCCGATAATAAACAAATCTTGAATTTTGACTTGAGTGATGACTAAAAAATCCACTGTAAGAAACAGTATTTATTCTCCTTCGCTTGATGATTCTTGAAATCTTAACCTATGAGTTGCATTATGAATAAATAATTTTGTGGATAAGACAAGAGAACTCATAAAGCTTTGAGTAAGATTATTTGTTCTTGATACAGCACATTGATACCAGAAAAAGATGATTGATGCTATAAAAACGTTCAGAAATGAATTCGGAAATGATTTTATTTTGGTTGCTTGAAATGTAATTACAGGAGAATGAACAAGGGCTTTAATTGAAGCTTGAGCAAATTGAGTTAAGGTTGGAGTTTGACCTTGAGCAATGTGTACGACAAGAATGAAAACTTGAGTTTGAAGACCTCAATTCAGCGCGGTTTATAATTGCAGCATCGAAGCAAGAAAAATGTGAGGATTCGTCTGGGCGGATTGATGAGTGAAAGAGCCTAGAGATCTTGTTTTGGCTTTGGCCGCTTGAGCAAATCATGTGATGATAGGAACATTATTCACTTGAACTTTCGAGTCAACTTGAGATATAAAATATGATGAATCATGAAGGATGTTCAAAGAAAATTATTGAATGGCCTCAAGAAAAGCAGTAAGTTTAAGAAATAGTGATATATCATCATTCGAACAAGCAAGAAAGGCCTTATTTAAAGAATGAATTTCAAGCTCAAAAATCTATATAAAAGAATCAAGGGAAAGTGTTTGAGATATAGTCGATGAATTCATCACATGATTAAGATCGGCAATGACATATGTCTGAGCATTTGATCTTGAAGAATTTTATGAAAAATCGGTTATTTGAGTCCAGACAAATGCTTGATACAAGGAATGAACTCCTCATGGAAAAGTAAGGTAATTCTTAAAAAACTTTAATCTTTGAACTCAAAACTCCGTGTTTCAATTCACCGTGGCTACCGCTACGAATCATTTCAGTACTCCTTTTTCATTCAAATATCTTTGTTTTTTAAGAATTACCAATATTTTGATGAATCTTATAAAAAGAATCTTTGTAATAAAGATTCTTTTTATTTAATGATCTGAATTACTTGATTTTAAATAAAGCTAGCCACCCATGGCCTACATAATTTTGAAACATTTGGACTAATTCTTGTTCGCTTTTAGGCTCGTTTTGTTTGAAAAAATTAACGAAAGGAACTAGGTAGGAATAAGATTCGGCTGATATTTTATTGTTTTTGATCAATTCAATAATATGGTTATAACAAGCCATTTGCTTTACTCATCTATTTATAGCTCAGCTTCAATTGTATGATTCATAATTCACTCAGGCAAAAGTCAGATAATTCTCATTTTTTTCTTCAAGCGCTATTTGTAGACATATGCTATCTGTTTGAATAAGTTCTAATTTTGAACTTTTGAAAGTTTTAAGAAGATTCTCGAATCTTCTAGTTAGATCATGCCTTGGATCTTTGTCGATTGTTGCAGCATTAAGATCTACAAGAAAATAAGAAAGTCACATTTTTTTCATTCTCTCCACTGCAACATCAGGATTTTCATTATAAAAGTATTTATCAAAATTGAACACTAGGCTATCATCGTAATATCTGGTTCTGTTATTTGATATGAAATAAGTCAAGAATGTTCATATTCTATATATTCATGCCTTATTTTCGGTATCTTTAGAGGGGTAAAGAACATCTTTATATAATTTATTTAAAATATCTCTTGCCTCTTGTTTTACTGCAGATTCAGACAGGGTATCTATTCCGAATTTCTTTAAATCAGATCTTCCGATTTCTTTTAATATTCATTCAAGCTTTGAGATATCAGGGCTCATTCAGACATTTCCAGTAACTAGTTTTTTTAAGACATCATTTGAGATATTTTTTACATGCTCGCTTGTAAGAGTTTGGGAATCTTTCAAATTCAATGTTGCAAGTATCTTAAAATAATCAGGATGACTTCAGAAAATTCATTCTTCCTGATTTACAAGTCATGCTTTATAATCATTGAATCAAGCACTCTTAAGATTATTGAATCAATGGGGAATGCTGGAATACAAAAAGTAAAATCCGATAATCAAGAAAAAAACAATGCTTCAGAAAAATCTTAAAAGATTTTTCTCATCTTTCGGATCGTTTAATGTAATATAAGATCCAGCAAGCATTATCATTAAAATGAATGAAAAATACATTGTAATTCAATACCAAACGATTCAATATGCAGCAACCGTAAAAATGAGCACATAAATTGTGCTGAACACTAAGTTCAACTTGAAAGTCTGACTGTTTTTGTCATTTTTAAGGGCATATAGAAAATATACAAGAGGAATGAAAAAAGCTAGGATTATAAAAATATATCAAAATGGAAGATTTAATTTAGAGAAAATTTCTGTGATCTTTGATCAACTGGAAGGTACCACAAAATATAAATATTCCAAAATCACAGAAGCCACAACTCAAATGCTGAAAAAAGGATTTTTGAAGCTCAAGAACAAGAAAATTATAGGAATCAATGCTAAAAATATATATGAGATTTCTGTATATTCTCAATTTTGATTATTTTGCATTGTCAGATTGTACGGAAGTTTCAGATAGTTATTGATACCGTTTTCATATCAGAAATATCTTCACAAATCTTCGTTGATGGTTTTTCAGCTTGATGAAATTGATTGGCTTTCTGTGGCACTCTCTATTTTTTTAAGTTCAGAATCTGTATATATTTTTGAATAGTCAGAAAAATTTATTGGACTCTTTCATACCAAAATTCAAGAAACTGAAATATTTGGCCACACTTCAACAGTATTTTTAATAATCCAAGGAACAAGAGAAACTAATACTCAAAATATGAATATTGAAACTATCACGAAAGCTTTTTTGAAAGACTCTAATTTGTACTTGTAGAAAGAATATATAAATATCAATATTCAAAATCAAAGACTAATATAGCTTACATTATTAATAATAGCTGTATCTGTGGGGAAATTCACATTTAATTGAGTCCAAAATTTGAATTTTGTAAAAATTCAAATGAATAATAAGAAATATCACAAGAATCAAGAAAATCATAACTTAGAATAAAATATGATTCAAATTATTCATAAAATCAACATAAGCGAAGTGAATTTTATGGCAAATGCGAGTCATACAATTGATCATATAATAAAAATCAAATAGAGATAATCTTTGTTATCGAACAATTTTACATTTCAATTTTCTCATTTAAATACTGATTTTAATTTTAAAATTATATCATTAAATAAGTTTTTGCTTGAGTTTTTTTCATTTTCTATTGCATTTTCCTCAAAACCCAAATATTTTTGAAATAGATAAATTACCCCATATAGTCATATTACACTTACAAAGAATAATCCAGGATCAAGTTTCATATCTTTGGCTTGTTCGAAAATTACCATTGGCATAGCATAAAAAATCGCAGCTCATAATAAAGGAAGGTTTATGAATCTGTTTTTGTTTTCAAGTAGCGAGTTCAAAGAAAAAAACAATACTATTATTGACAAAATTCCTCCTAATTGATTCAGAAAGAAAGCCTGAGTCGAACTTCAAAATAAAAATCCAATTCCCGTTAATGTTTGCCAAGCAATCATTCAAGCTCACTTAATTATCTCTCAATTTGCTGCCATTATTTTTGGAAAATTCATATATGCTCATAAATCATCCCATCAGATAGGCATTGGCCTTACTATATTTATAAAATTAACTCAAATAAGGAAAGTTATGAATATAAAAAGGAATTCTGTAGAT
>CAYWJC010000069.1:0-8621 GCA_964458505.1 uncultured Candidatus Peribacteria bacterium
GAATTCTCACCACTCTCATGTTTTTTTCATGTGTTCTATTATACGAGGAACCAGTGTTTCATATTCTTCTTTGGTGTATTGTTTGTTGAGGATGCAGTATTGGGAGTTACGAAGTCAGATACAACCAAAAAGGTTGGAGGAGGAAAAACACGAGTCTGAATAAAATGAATATTTTCAACTCCAAAAAGTTGAAGAAAACACTACACTATAAACATCAACTAAATTTTCCGCTTCGTAAATAAATTGCGATGGATTGGATTGATCAAAAGTTCAACTTAAGTAAGAATCATGTATGTCTACAACATTTACGCAGTCATAAGAATATTTCGAATCTTTTCAATCACTTATATCAAAACAATTTACACAATTAAAAGTATTCAGAAGGTAATCTCAAATTGATTTTTCGGAATTGATTTTAACATTTGATTTTACTGGAATCCTTTTTTGTAATTCATCGAATTCATTCAAATGCATCAAAAACAAGTCTTTATCATTTTTTAAAGATTGAATTATTGTATGGTATTCTTGCTTAGAATAAGTTTTATTCAAAATATGAAATTCCTTGTTTATTAGTCAAACACAAAAGCAGGAATTTTTGACTCAAATGCAATTTTTAAGATATTGGCTTTCCGAACAATTATCAATATTAAAACAATATTTACAACCATAGCTATTTTGAGATTTAACACATTCATAGCAATTCTGTAAATTTATCCCCCATAATATATCTGAACAATCCTTGCTGAAAGCTATTGTATAAGAGTAATGACAATTTTCATCATCTCATGATATGAATGTCAAATAACTATTTTTTTCATTCAAAACATTATTGCAATAATCTGAATTTTCACTATTTCTGTTTATCAATCAAATTCTCGGAACACTTTTCATTAATTCATCGAATTGCTCAAAAAAAGGTCTTTCAAAATCGAAATTCCTAGCGTAATCAAACGCATTCCAATTATCAGACCACCAATGTTTTTGTTCAAAGATTTTATAATTAGTTTTATCTGGAGAATATATTGAAATAATTTCATTTCAAGAAAAATCGCATTTTCTTTTATATAAATACCTTTCATTTCTCCAAGCAAGTCTCCTTTGTTGTCGACAATCTGGACATAAAGTCGGAGTTGGAATGTTATATTTTTTAGAATTGAATATTGGTGAAATTTTGTCATAAAACTCTAAATCTTTGTCGGTGATATCAAAAGATGCTGAACAGTGTTTGCAGGTTTTTGTTTCTATGGTTTTTTCTTGTGACATTATTTAAATGCATTAGAAATTATTATATTTATCAATAATAAAATCTCTTGAAAGTTATTTAAAATAGGATATTTTTTACAACTAACAATATTTTAATTTCCAAGTTTTAACATATCTTCATGAATGCTATTTGCAGCCAAAGCTCATTCTGCTGCTGACATCAATGTTTGCTGGAATTTATTTGAATTGGTTGTTATATCTCAAGCTGCATAAATTCATTCGACTGAAGTTTTTTGACGGGAATCGACTTTTATATATCAGGATTCATCAAGTTCAATTCAAAGAGGCTCGAACAGTTTCGTTTCTGGATTATTTCATACAGCAACAAATATTCAATCTACTTTAAGAACCTTTCATGATTTCAATAAAATTTCTTCAACAAACATATTTCATTTAATTTCTTCAACTTCATCATTCAAGATTATTTCAATATTTTTATGAGATTCGATTCTGTCTATAAGAACTTTTTCTGCTCTAAATTCTGATTTTCTATGAACCAAATGAACTTTCATACAAATTTCCGCTAAATACAAAGCCTCTGTCAAGGCTGTGTTTCATCATCCAACCACAACAACTTCTCTTCATCTGTAAAACATTCAATCACAAGTCGCACAATATGAGACTCATTTTCAGATAAATTCTTTTTCTCAAGAAACATTCAATTGCCTGTATTTGTTTCAGCTTGCAATCAATATGAAATTTGCGTTTATTTCTTTTTTGGAAGATGTTTTGATAGTAAAGAAATCATTATTTTTTACAATCTCAGAAACATTATCATTCAATATTTCAGATCCAGAAACCTTTGCATGTTCCAAAAACTTATTCATAAGTTCGGATCATGATATTTTTTCATATCACGGATAGTTTTCTACTTGATGAGATTGAGTCAAAGCTCAACCTAAAAGCTCTCAAATAATCAAGTTCTTTATTTTATATCTTGATGCATAAATTCATGCAGGAAGTCCTGCGCTTCAAGCTCATATTATTACTAAATCATACATATTGTGGTTTTGTTAAGTTTTATTGTTCAGTCACCTTTTTTCACATCATCTTGTATTCATTTATGACATTTGTTATTTTTCTTTGGTTTTCAAAAGGAATCGGTAGAAAATCCATTTCAAATTCTGATTTTTCAGACGCCGTATGGATTGTCACAAGTCAATAATCTAAAATATTAGAAAAAAGTCATTTTGTCCTAGCGTTGACTTCTTGAACATCCTTAAGTGAACATTCTGAAATATTCCTGTCCAAAAATCATTTTTGTTCTATTCAAACAATCCTTTCATTTGTTATTATAAATAAATCCAGTTCATATTTCATCCACCCAATATATATAAACAAAGAGAAAATTGAAATATATATAACCAAAAAAACATTTAAAAGATTTTCTGGAATTAGGTAAAAAATTATCGATTCAAAAGCAAGAATCAAAGAAACCGATAAAATCAAAAACAAAAAATGCATAGCAGTATACATTAATGTTATCCAATGTCTTTTCAGGATTAATTTAATATTTTCTCAATTTTTTAAATCATAAAGATGGAAACTGTGATTGCTCATAAAATTAAATTAGCTAATAGTTTATTAAAAAAATTGATTTGTTTTAAAAAGATTCTAGGTAATGTTTGGTTTTTTTATATAAAGCGGCTGTATTAGAGAATTTTTTCAAGAAAAATCGTAAGCATTAAAAAAATTCTCATATTCACTTATAAATTTTATATAAATATCCTTATTTTCAAAATCTATATTATCTCAGATTCAAAAATATTCTCAATCAGAGACCTCGTCAAGTGTTTTGATTAAAGGACTGGTTTTTTTGTCTATTTTAACAAGATATTCATTCTTGTTAGCCTTTATGGCAAAGGGGTATTTTGCTCAAGATAACTCCATAAAAGTAAAATAATCGATTGCCTCTATCTTAAAATTATAAACATAAAACAAGGTGTTTACAATAAGCACAACCACTCTAGTTCACGTGAAGCTTCATGGTCAGTTTATGACGGTAATTCAAGACAAATCCTTAAATGCCAGATTATTATCCTTTAAGAATTCGTCGATTTTTTCTAATAAATTATCGAATTCCTTTCATTTCAAGGATATTCTAGTTTTAGCAATGATTTTATGATCATCAAATATAATCAATGCTCAATCATTTGATATCGTATCAATAAACAAATACATTATATTTCTTAATTAGTTTTAATTATCTAAGTATAAATTCACTATCAATCTTATATAGAATTTCTCAAATGGTAGCTCATCATTTCATCAAATTTATCACTACATAATCATTGAAGTTAGAATATTTTAAATCGTATCCATTATTCAACAAGTATATATTTCAGCTTAATGATACCCCTAAAATCGGATTTTTTTCAGAATCGACAATATATCATCAATTTTTAAGATTTGACGGCATGTTTGAATTTTTTGAAAAATCAAATTCATCGCTCAACTTTATGAAAATTCAATTATTAGTCAAATCATTGAAATCGACAACTCTTTGCAAAATGGTATTTGATACGGAATTCATCGATTGCTTGAATACTTCTTTTGAATCAATATTTCTTATTATGTGAATAGAAGTAGGATTGTATTCTGAAGATTGTGTTACTTTTATAGAATATCCTGATTCCTTTAATTCTATTTTTCAAGTTTTTTCATTGATCGAGGTAATGACAGTTCAACTTGAATTCCTAATTTCAATTCATTTGGAATCTGATCACGTTAAGGTGAATTTTCAAGATTCATCAGTAAATGATCCACTTCAAATATTAATCCTTTCCAGAATTCAATTCCTAAATCTGAAAATATCAATAGGCTCATTTTTTATTTGATCGCTTATTTTTCATTTTATCACAGATCAAGTATTGGAGCTTATTTGCGGCAAAGGAGCATAGACCTCTAGATTTATGTCTTTAAATATCAAATTAGCATTATTATCTTTTGCATGCAATCTTATTTTTCTGGTCAAAAGATTATCGAAAGGTCAGAATTCCAATAAATAAATATTTGATCACTTCTTTATTCAATAAGAGTTATTTGGATTTAAACTATCTTTATCATTATTATTTATTCAATCTCAATCACTATCTACACTTAAATTTCAATCAACATATACTTCATTTATTCATGATAAATCAGAAAGATATTTCTTTAAGTCAATGGTTTGTTTTTGGTAAACCGGAATTTTTAATGTCGAATCCAATGAAAGAAGTGGCGATTCATTGTCGGATTCCAATTGAGGAGCAAACAATGATAAATCAGTAATATTACTTCTTCAACTTACTCATTCCGAATACATTTTTCAATAATAAAATCAATTTCTTTCACTTAATGAAACTTTATATGAATCATCTTTTTGTCATAAATCATAGTAGTAATATGAGTTACCGTCGTTCAAATCTAAGGTGTTTCAATCGGAATATCATAATTGCAATTTTGATGCATTATTTAAATCTATTTTTTCTCAAGGAAAAACAGGAAATCATTTGATATCTGCAAGATCGATTGTTTTAGAGCTAGTATTATCATAGAATAATATTATATTTCAATCAATAACAGATACACTGCTATTTTCCTTGAATTCTACATTGCTGTTTTCATTTATTGTCAAAATTTTATATGAATCATCATTTTTCCCTTTGTATTTAATTCTAGCATCAGAATTATCCGTATAAATAATTTTTCATTTTTGAACTATCAAGGATTCTCAAGATTGGAGAATCTTATAATCTTTCATCAGAACTGATCATTCTCATTCTCAATAATTTATAAATGCAGGCGTTTTTCTTGAAATATATAATTCTCAGGTTCAGTTGATATATTCATCCGTGTAACCCGGATCATTTACCAAATCCACGTAATTAAGTTTTGCTTTAGGAAAAATTGATTCGTTTGATATAGGTTTATTATTTGTCTTATCAAATCTATCGATGTAATCATAATATTCTAGTCTGAACCTATTATTTCTTTCAATATCACCTGGATTGAAAGAAAATTCTATAGAATCTAAACTACCGAATTTTGGTTTGAAATAATTTGGTGCAAATATATTTTCCTGATTTTCAATTTTAAGATATCCGTCTATATTTGAAACCACTTCTACGGAGTTTGCATTATTTATTTGTTTTTGATTCTTTAAGCTATCCTTCACATATATTCAATCTCGCATTCTATAAACAATATCAAAATCATTGTCGCCGTCCCTATCCAATTCAACAATCTCTTCATTTCAATCAATTTCGTCGATATAGTTAAACAATCTTGATTGTTTTCAATTTGAATTAATCACATATATTCATTTATAATCATATGAATACAATCAACTATTTCCACCTGTTTCGCTTGTAGAACTTGCATTTGAAGGAATATTTGTTGTCTCTAATGCCAAAAATTTCTTTTGAAATTTTTCATAATCATTTTTATAAAGATTTAAATTTTCATTGTAATCTTTTTTAAATTCATTTGTTCATTCTTGTACATCCTTAATCAAAGCATCTCAATCTTCTTTTATGTTTGATGAGTTAACTGTTGACTGAGCATTACCTAAATCATTTACAAGTCTATTATTAAAGTTATCTAGCTTATCTTTATAATATGATAAAAGATTAGAATCCGATGTTGCCGCAACCTTTAAATTGCTGTTATTGAATCTCAAAAGCGGAGAAAAATTTTCAATGGACTTATCTCTCTTGATTAGTCATTCTAGTTCAGAAATAAGTTTTGCATTGCTAGTTTTCTCATTATTCAAATACTCTTTTATTATGCTGAATTTTTCTTTGTTTGTTTCTCATAATTTTTTAATCAGCTTATCTTCTTTTTCAAAATTATAATTAACTGCAGCATTGATGTTAGAATAAATTTGCCTCTCTTTAGGATTTTCAGATATTGCTAAAGACTTTGTATTCTCAGTTAAATAATTTTTAAAATCCTTAACTGTAACTTTTTCATCTTTGTTATTATCAATATAATTAACAAGCTTTAAAATATCTGCCATTGTCACATAGACAAGCTTCCTGAAATCGTTTCAGGTATATCATTGAAGATTTACTCAATTATTTGTTGCATTGATGTTTATATTTGGAATATCAGGATCAGGAAAGCTGATTTCTGGTGGTTGCAAACTTTTTGCAGTGTTTGAAACATTCGTAGAGTATCTATTGAAATTATTTGAAACGGTTTTTGCTAATTCATAAATGAAATCAACTTCAAATTCAAAATTCACAAAAGATGAAACTTTTATCGCATCAACAAAGGAATAAGAAAATTGTGGCATATCGACAAATAAATTATCGATAGGAAGATTTCAGCTTCTTTCAGTCATAAATGCTATGGAGTCTCAAGCTTTCCATTCCGGAGTAAAGAATTTTCAAAAATTTTTATAAATACAAAGCACCTTTGAAACCAATTTAAGAATATTTACGACTCATTCAATAGAAGAGAATATTTTAGGAACCGTAGGTGGAGGTGGTAAATCTGGTAGTTTGATTTGAGGTAAGCTTGGAATATCTGGCAATTCTGGCAATTCTGGCATACTAGGAAGTACAGGAACTGTTGGTAATGTTACTTTAACGTTTAAAGAAGGTGCGTCAGGCAAATTAAGTTCAGGTAAATTAGGAAGAACAATAGGTTTAGGATTCAATTTAAAATCTGGCATCACTATTGTAATTCAAGCTTTTATACTATGAAGGTCGAGGATTATATCTGGCCATTTAGGGAATTGGATGACGGGAATTTGTGGAATTAAGGCTGAAATTAATTTTATTATAAAATAAAGCAGATCATATCTTTCATTTTTACAGCTTTCACATCAAACCTTATAATCATAGAATAAATCTATCATTCCTTGCCAAGATTTAAGTATTGCCTTGATAAGAACTATCAATTCAACCCAAGATTTGAATATTTTTCAGTTTTTTGCAATATATCCTCACATCATGTCTTCAATTACTCCAACATTACACAGAATCTGTGAAGTATATTTTTCTTTGAATTTCAAAAATTTAACAAGCTTGTCCGGAAAATTCTTATATTCGTTTAATATCTTTATATTTTCTTCAAGGCCATTGATAAGTTTATCCGCATCTGCAAGTACTTTAATATTTTCAGCTGAAAGTGCTCATGTCCATGATGCTTTCGTTGCTTGATACTCAGTTTTCCATTGAGCCAAAGTTCAAGTATGAACCGCTACCCATTTATTGAGATCATTTGGAGATATCCAAGGTATATTCAAGTTTACAACCTTGCTATCCAATTGAACAAGTGGGATGCTGGATAGAAATTGATATGCTATTTGTATTCATGCTATATTTTTCGATGCAACTGAAGTTGATGCTTTTTTATTGGAATTATTAACAAATCAGCTTCAAAAATCTATCAAATCACTCTTTGTTGAATCATAAGAGCTTCAAATTTGAGTTTTAAGAGAACTTAAAGATGAACTTTTAACTTTATCCACAACTCATCATGTTCACATCACTTTTTCTCATAAATCCTTGGCTTTTGAATTAACTGCTGAAAAATCCGGTAAAATTATATATAAAGTAGGTAGTGTTGTTAATTTTGTAACAATTTCTTCAATTTGTCGTGTTACCCAATCCATAATAAAGTCAGGAAAAGATACGACTCTCTTAAAATTAACTTTTACAATATTTCAGAAATCAAAATTTGTAAGCGCTTTTGAATCGATTGAGACATCAAGCGAATTCATTCAAGAAGAATCTCCTCCTCATCAAATAGATATTAGTGGTCATGCCTCCAGATTCAATCATCAATTTTGAACTGATGTATTGTTTAATATGGTTTTTGCATAACTCGAATCTCATCTTATATATTTTGCAATATTTTCATTTGTTTCAGCGGAAATCGGTTCGATTACAGGATCTTGTCTACATGAATTCGAATTTACAAAAGAATTTTGAGAGCTATTTGAATTCGAAATTGGACTTGCTCCTAAATTTCCTACATTTCATTGGGAACCATCACTTTTACATGATGATAAAGGAGCTGCTGCAACAATACAATTTCATCCTGGAACAAGTGGGGATGCTCATTTTGGATTACTATTTCACATAATAGAAGAGGGTCACCCAAAACACATTGCCATTCATATTGCTCAAGTGATTGTAGGGGTTACATATAATCTAAAGAAATTAAAAGGACTATTGGCTCATAACATTCATCCAGCTCATAAAGAAGGAGAACAGGCGTTTCAAGGCAAATATCATATTGGGGTGATTGGCCATACAGCAGGAACACATATTGGTGGAACTGGAATTTGCAGTCATGTCAATGCTGAAAAAATCGGCAATCAAGCGCTTGGTGACATCAGATTAGGTGCTATTGGCATTCAGAAT
>CAYWJC010000070.1:0-5103 GCA_964458505.1 uncultured Candidatus Peribacteria bacterium
GAATTCTCACCACTCTCATGTTTTTTTCATGTGTTCTATTATACGAGGAACCAGTGTTTCATATTCTTCTTTGGTGTATTGTTTGTTGAGGATGCAGTAGGATTCGTTGTTGTGAAGTCCGACACATCAGAAAAGATTTGATGTGTTAATACATAAGTTACTATAAAAAATATTTGAGCCTAAAACTAGATGGCAGAATAATAGATTATAACCCGCAATGCTAGTTGCATCATACATCAATTCTCAATCAGCTCCGTAATTTATATCCATTGAATTGTTAACGCTTGAATCAATGTTGAATAAATATTTGCTATCACTTGAACTAAAAACATCAAAACAATGATTACAGTTTTTAGAGTCAACAATATAATCTCAGATAACATTTTCACAATTTGTTAAATATAAATTCTTGTATGGATTTTTTAAAAATAATTCTTGAAGACTTTTTTCAATTGTATCTTTATTAAGAGTTTTAATTTTCTCAAAATATTGTTCTTTTGAATATTGTTTATTGAATATATAAAATTCTTTATTATAAAGATTTATACATCCAAAACAGTTTTTACAATTTACACAGTTCAATAGAAATTTCGAATCGGAACAATTTGAACAGTTTTGAGAATTGAATAACAGGAATGATTTTTGACAATCTACACAGAAAAAACAGTTTTCTAATCAATTAACACTGTAACAATCAATAATATTGTTTGAATTATATGATATACCTGAATAAAAAATATTTTCTCAAAATCAACAATTAAAGGCTAAATAAGAATTCTTTACATGCCAAGTCTGATTTACAAAAGGAGAATTTTCATTTTCTAAAACAGATAAAGACATTCTTGGAACTATTTTCATCAAAGAATTGAATTGCTCAAAAAAAGATTTAGAAAAATCAAAATCCATTCAGTAACCAAGCGGACTCCATTTATCACTATACCATTCACCTATTTCATATACCGAATATTCTGAATCAGGATTATAAATAGAAATTGTGTCTTTTCATGTTTTATCACACTTTCTTTTATAAATTGATCTTTCGTTTCTAAATGACATTCTTCTTATTTGTCTGCATTCCGGGCATAAAGTTGGTGATGGGATAGGATATTTTATGGAGTTGAAAACAGGAGAAATCTTATCGTAGAATTCTAAGTCAAGGTCTGTAATATCAAAAATATTCTGACAATGTCTGCAGGTTTTGTTTTCGATATTTTTTTCCATTTTGACAAAATATTAATTGTTAATTTGCCCTGAATTTGATAAATCTATTCAAAATTCTTTTTGATTTTTCTCTTTTTCTTCAGTTTGTTTAAGTTCGGTTTGAGCTTTGAGTCAAAAAGTTCAGTTTTTATCTATTTCTATAGCATCTTTGAGATATTTTTTCGCTAGTGTGAAATTATTTCTTTCTGATTCGATTATTCATAGATTTAATAATGCTATCGCATTTCTTGGATTCATCTCTAAAGATTTATTCAAATCTTTAATTGCATCCTCTTTTTTGTTTTTAATCCTAAGAATCCATCATCTGAATGCTAGGATATTATCTGAATCGGGGAATTTAAGAACTCATTTATTTGCCCATAGCATTGATTTTGAAACTTCTTTTTCTTCGATTGATGTATATAGAGCAACACTATAATCATCCTCAGTTACGTCTTTTTCATCAAGCATATGCCTAAAAACCTTTAGCATATTTTTCTTGTCTCAAATAATGTAATAATTATAAGCAAGCCTTTTTTCAAGTTCGATTTTCGGAGTATATCAATTCAAAACAGCAGCATTAAAATATAGATTTGAAGAAATGTAGCTTTCAAGATAAAAATTAATTATTCAGAGAAGATAGGTTGTTTTTACATCCTTAGGATCAAGAGAATAGTATTTTTGCAAGAATTCATTTGATTTCTTGTAATTTCATAATTCATAGTAAGCATATCATACCAACTTCAGAACTGATTTATAGTCAGGCCTTTTTGTTAAAGTTTCTTCCCCGATTTTTACTGTTGCCAAATAATCTTTATTTTCAAAAAATTGTCCTGCCAAAATTGCGTATTTTGAATTCGGGTCAGTATCTCAGATTTTTTCAAAGTCATACATTGCCGTTTTTATTTTTTCAATTTTTTCATAGCTTCAGGTATATGATTTCAATGATTCTATACAATTTTTAATTCAATTATAGCAAGTAAAAACATGTCTATAATAATCGTTCTGATCTTTTAAGATATTTATTTTTTCAAGTTCTTCTTTTAGATTTCTGGGGTTATTATACATTAAAGAAAGTATCATTTTCTCTTTTGTTTTTTCATCGATTTCCAATGAGGGAATCTTTTTATAATACTCATAAGATTTATTAAAATCTTTAAGATCAAAATAAGAATCTCAAACTTTTTTTTCAAGAACTATATCTCATTTTAATCTGGAATAAGCACTTAAATAATATCTAAGAGCATCTTCTTTCATATTTTTTATCGAATAAAAATCACCCTTTCGGATTATAGATCTGAAATTCACCCTCCTTTTAAATTGCTCCATTTTCTCTTCCTTGCTTATTGTTTTTCTTTCTATGGTTGCAACTTTGTTTTCATTGTTTTCTTGTTTTTCTGAATCGTCACAAGAAACCAACAAAAAAGCCAAGATTAAAATTAAATATTTTTTCATTATTTTTTTATAAATTTTTTTAATTATATATTTTTTTGGCTATATGCAATTATTATTGTTGATAACCTTATCAGTTAAAATTGAGTGACTATAATGAGACACTGCATTAAGCTGTCATGATTGAGAATACGCTGATTTTCAGTGTCAATAATTGTATATCTAAAAAATAAATATTACACAAATAATATTTATTTTTTTCATTTATAGATATAATAAAAATATGAAAAAGCAAAATATAATATTCTTCACTTGAGAAAATCAAGTTTTCTTGGACAAGGATCTTCAAAAATGGATAGGAGTCTTTATTCAAAAACATTGAGATTTTAATGTGTCAAAATTTAACAATGACAATATTTCCAACGTAAATATTGAATCAGAACTTATGACCCCCCCATTTCTATGATGATATAGACTTGTAGTTCTTGAAGATTTTCCTTGCTGAAAGAAAAAGGATACCGAGAATGACAACAAAAAAAGTTTCGATGAAATAATTTTGTCTTGTTTGGATAAAATCCCAGAAAATAACATTGTCATTTTTGTTGAAAGTTTTCCAGACAAAAAATTAGCTTTATATAAAAAACTCGTTGAAGTAGCAAATATAAAAGAATATAAAAATCTAGAAGGAGACAGTTTAAATGAATACGTTAGACAAAGACTTATAAATATAGACAATTTGGCAATCAATAGACTCATTCAATATAAAAATTCCGAGTTAACAAAAATAGAATCAGAAATTGATAAGTTAAGTCTATTCAAGATAAATGACAGAATTACAGAGGAAGACATAAAAAAATATATCATACCCGAAATTGAAATATCCATTTTTCAGCTGACGGATGCCATAGCTGAAATGAATTTTAGACAAGCTATCGCAAATTTAAATATAATTCTTGAGACAAACAGTGTTTTTCAAGTTTTTTCAACAATCATGTCAAATCTTAGGACTTCAATATATATACATTACCTCATTTCTATTTGATTATGAAAAAATGAAATAATAGAAACTCTTTGAATCCACCCTTTTTTATTTGATAAAGCAAAACGTTTGAATATATGAAAAATAAAAAAGCTTTTCGAAAATCTTGTGACAATCGATAAGAAGGCCAAGACTTGAGAGCTTATTTGAGAATCTGAACATTGATTAAGGCTTGCTATCGAGAAATCCCTATTAAATTTGAAAAATTAATTTTTTTAATTACAATATTGAAGCTTATTTTTTAAATAATATTTATGCCAAAAAAAGAAACGAAAGAAATTAAAAAAGATAAAACAAAAATAAAAAAGGAAACGAAAGTTAAAGAGTTAGAAACTGTTGAGTCGATAGCTGAAACTGAAATTGATACGACAAAAAAAGTTAAAAAAGGAAAAAAAGAATGAAACAAAAATTCTGAAAAAAAATTTCTGATTATTTGAATAATAACTTTAATCATTGTTATTTGAGCAGTTTTTTTTCTTAATAATATGAAAAACTCAACTTCTACTATAATTGAAAACCAATCAAAAAAAGAAACGGTTAACAAGGGTGATACAGTTAAAGTTGACTATGTTTGAAAACTTGAAGATGGAACAATATTTGATTCTTCGATAGAGGAATTTGCGAAAAAAATGAAAAATTATTCCGAATGAAGATCTTATTCTCCACTTGAATTCACAGTTGGTGCATGACAAATGATAAAATGATTTGATGAAGGCGTTGTCTGAATGAAGTTATGAGAAAAAAAGACTTTAACAATAAAACCGATTGATGCCTACTGAGAAAAAACCATATCTCAAGACATTCCTAAAGAATATTTGCAGGATAAATTCACACAAACTGTGCCTATTGAAAATTTCCAAGATAAAATAACTAAAGGTTATCCTTTAGAAACCTTATGAGAAAAATGAAAAGATCTTAAAGAATGACAAAGCTTGGACTTAGGATGAGCAACATGAATTGTTAAAAGCTTAAGTTGATGAGTAGTTACTATTGAAATAGATAACACTCAAAATCCTTTCTACTGAAAAAAACTGGAAGTATGATTAACTTCAGAATATCAAGGAAACTGATTAAAGATCACAGCTCTTACAGATAAAGATGCAACTATTGAAATAGACAATAAACAAAGCCCATTTTATGGAAAAAAGTTAATCGAATGATTAACCTGAAAAGCTCCGGATTGACAAGATATTAAAATCATAGCCATTGAAGAAACTTCAATTAAAGTTGAAGTTCCAAATACTCATGAACTTGCTTGAAAAACTTTAATTTTTGATGTTGAGATTAAAGAAATTAAATAATTAAACAATTTTAAAAAAACCAGAATATTCTGGTTTTTTTAAAAAAAAATATTAATATTTCAAATAACGATTATGCAAGAAAAAACCATAGAAACAAAAACCTGCAAACACTGTTCATCATCTTTTGATATCACAGACCTTGACCTATGATTCTACGATAAGGTTTCTCCT
>CAYWJC010000071.1:0-4257 GCA_964458505.1 uncultured Candidatus Peribacteria bacterium
ACTTACACATAATTATGTAGGGCAACTTCATCATTTATGAAAGATTGACCTTATGAATTTATGTGACGAAGAAATATGTATGTTCAATAGAAATGATTGAACTGCATGAGCAGCAAGGAAATTCATAGACAATTATATTTACTGCAAAACAAAATGAACATGTATTGTTGAAAAATCGGAAATAAGATGAGAGCTCAACATTCTTAATTTTCCATTATGTTTTTATGATTATGAGACTATATCAGTCCCAATTCCATTTCTTGACAAAACATCTCCTTATCAGAAAGTTGTCGTTCAATACTCGCTACACAAGGTTTATGAAAATGGTGATATCAAGCATTTCAGCTGAATACTTGCCTGAACTTGAAAAAATAAGATAGAAACTATAGATATAAAATGAAATAATAATGCTGTTGGACATGAGAATGAGAAGCTAATTTTTGGTGACTATAAGGATGTTCTAATTGCCTTAAGGGATGACATATGAGAGGATATTGATAGAAGCAGCTTCATAGTCTGGCATAAGCCATTTGAAAATACCCGAAACAAGGAAGTTGCAGAGATGTTTCCTGATTTAAGTGATTTTTATCTAAAAATTAATGAGAACACATATGATTTGAAAGATGTATTCTCAAAATGATTGTACTTTTCATTGGATTTCAAGGGCTCATGCTCGATTAAATATGTTTTACCGGCATTGGTACCAGAATTGAGTTATTCAGGAATGAATGTCCCAAATTGACTTGTTGCCATGAATGTATTGAATAAAATAATAACTTGAGAAATCAAGGAAGAAGATAATAAATTACAAAAGCTGACAGACTTGCTACTATATTGCTGACAGGATAGCTTGGCAATGTATAAGATTTATGAAAAGGTTAACGAAGTTCTTAAATAATTTTATATTAATAATATATTTAATTTATTGCATTTTTATATCTTTCTCTTATTTCTTCAATTTTTCAATGTAACTCAGCATTTCTTAACTCATCTTTATCTGAAAAATCTTCCTTTAATGGAATTCACAGATCAACTCACAAATATTCTCATACTGGATTTATAAATAAAAGAACCAAAAATTCTCAAAGTATTTTTTTCTCCTCTGTTCAATCTTCCAGTAGATTATACAACTTAATATAAGAATTCATATAATCTAGTTCTCTTGCTACTAATTCTTCTTTTCATTCATACATATCGAAGAATTCTTTAGTTCATTTAACAGGTTCAATTGAATTTTTCATAAAAATTATTTAATTAATAGATTATATTGTTTATTAATTGTGATTGCTAATAGCCTTTGTCTTGTTGCAGAAGCCAAATTATTATGAGTCAAAGAAGACAAAAAATCAATAGAGTAGTCGTTTATTCCCTTAAACGTAGCAGGAGGAAGATTTTTTGCATTTCATGGAATATTAATCCATTCTAATGTTTTTTCAAAAAATTTTATGTTATTATTTGTAACTATTTCTTTTTCTACTTTTGTTAATGTATCAAACACTAAAGAATTTGCCTTCCACGCATCATGGTAATGTCATAGAAAAAGGAATATATCATCTGAAGTTAAATCTTCAATTTTCTCAATAAAACTTGGTGGAACCTTAATTTTAGTTCATGACTTTAATACAAGTTCTTTTGTAGTTAAATTACTCCTAATTGGCTTCAATATTGAACTTCAAGCATCTTCTACAACATCAGAAAATGAAATCTGTGGTCAGTTTACAGCTAATCTTGGTTCTCATAAACTTTGTGCAAATTCTTTCATTCATTTTACTCAGTTTTTCACATTTTCACAATGTTTTGTAATCCAACCCCTAACGACTCAAGAATATTCTTGTAAATTTATCTTCACTCAGTCGAATAATGCCTCTCAGCTCATAGTTATAGTAAGTTTTGCTGATCATTTAATTGCAGCCATTTTAATAGCTCAAGCTAGTCATCAAGCTAATAACTCAACTGGATCTAAGAATATATTAACTTCAGTTCATCAGTTTTCTTTATATTCGTTCATTGCAAGTTGTTTTAATTCTTCGGGGGCATTCATTAAGGCTAATGTCTTCTTATTTTTCAGGGTTATATTATAAGCTTCAATAAGTTCTTCATATGTTGTCTCAATTCAATTTTCTCTTGCTATTCGCTCATATCTTGATTTTAGCTCATTTACATTGTTTTGTTTTCTTTCGTGTAGCTTTATATATTTTTTCGACATTTCCATTTTAAAATCAACAACGTCTTTTTTATATTCTGGATTTGAATTATAGATAGATCTATCCATTTTTTCTCATAATCCACCAACAAATCTTCAAGTTGTTAATAAACTTTCATCTACTTTACTTAAAGGTATTTCTAATTTTTGCTTAGGTTTTTTGAAAGTTTCATGACTTTCGTAATTCTTAAAGCTTGGAATTTCTCACATTTATTTAAATTAATTATTTATTTTTGTTTTATAAATCTAAACGTATTTCATTTGCTCTATGGTATTGTTTGCATGTATAATATCTTTGTTTCTATCATGTTTTTCATATATTCAAATCTGAGAACTAACTCATTGTTGCTTTAAAATATTGGTTTCATATAATATATTTTCATTTTCTTCAAAAAATGAATTATTCGCGCTTTCAAACATTTCATGAGGTATAGTCGTCATATATAGTAATATTTATTAACTATTCAAATAGTATCATTTAGATATAATAAATGCAAATATCAATAGTTATCTTATTATTTAAAAATCTATTGAAAAAATAAAAATCATCCATCAAATCAATGCTGATAATTTAAAAATTATTTATAGTTAATTCTTTTTTCAAAATCTTATTCACTTTTTTGAAATCTAAATATAATTGCAATACTTGTATTACTATTAAAGTCTAGGGTGCAGCCTCCGGTAAGTATTAGATTATATAGTGTTTATAGCCAAGTATTCTCTTAAAATAGAGAAAACTCACCATTAAAAATTATCCACTAATACATGGTAAGGGTGAGGTCTCGGGTTCGATTCCCGATTGTGGCTCCAGTATATAAGCATTGTTTAAATTGCGAATAAGTTTTTAAAGTCGTTTTTATCGAGTATATAAATTAATAGTTACGACAATAATTTGTAATATGAAAAAATCAAAATATACACAAGAAGACTTGACTACAAAAGAAGCAATATGAGTTGTTATTTATGATGAACAAAGAAGGATCTTGATTCAAGACCACGTTAAATTGAATTTTTTCACTATTCCTATTTGAAAAGTAAGGGAGTGAGAAAATATTGAAAATGTAATGAAGAATGAAGTTTTAACTGAAACTAATTTACGGGTTTTGGAAAGCAGAATAATTTGAGAGACAGAATGAGAATATGATTACGATTGAGTAAAAAAAAGAATAAAAACACTTATTTTTGAAGTTCTTACTTATGAATGAAACCTAGAAAACAAAGAACCCACAAAACACAGATCTTGCAAATTTATGGATTTGCAAGAAATAATGCAATTATCTAAAATATCTGATGCAACAAGATATTTCTTGTCAACAATAGGATTATGAGACATCAGGTAAAAATCTTGAAGAAATTTTCCAAACTCAAAACATCAATTACTTTTTTTAAAAACTTTTAAGCTACAAAATGAAAACAATAAAAGCTAGCAGAAAAAATTCAGTAAAGTTCAATGATTTTAATTTGAAAGAATTTTTGCGAGAAAATGGTATAAACAATGAAAATGATCTATTAAGATATTTAAAAGAAAATGAGTTTGATTGGGGTGTTCTTGATGAGAATTGAGACAAAATAACCGATCGCTTAATTTACAGGAAAATGTGGCGTTTAAAAAATATACAACAAATATTCAAAGACAAAATTGGAATTTGTTGGGAATTTGCAAATATTGAAAAAATCATCTTCGATGAACTAAAGATGAAAAGTTATATGTATTGAATTGTTTTTGATAACGATATCGATGAAAATCCATTTCATTCATTTACACTGATAGAGAGAGGAGATAAATTCATTTTGTTTGAATTCTCTTTCACAAAATATGCTTGAATTTATGAACTTGAGAATATCAATGATGTTTTTGAATTACAATTAGTTGGCGTTTTGAAAATCATGCACACTTAAAAAACAAAAGTGTCACCATTTATAGATATGATTCAATTTTTCCGATAAATGCAGATAGAAATAATTTATTTAATCTTACAAGAAGCCAAGAAATTGTATATAGGAGATAAAATATAAAATTAAAAGATTTAAAGAAATATTGTTAAAAAAAGTCC
>CAYWJC010000072.1:0-2800 GCA_964458505.1 uncultured Candidatus Peribacteria bacterium
ACCTTAAATCACTTGTTTAGAAGCTTATTTACTGCTTCAATTCTTGTTTCTAAATTTGAGCTTCAAATCTCATATTTTTCAATTATCTCTTGTGGATTAAGAGAAAAAGCAATCTCAAAATTGTTGGGTACATTTTCAAGTGTCAGAAGGCTTCAGATATTTCCAGATTTAGTTCTTGATTCAACTAAGACATTCTCAAATTTTTCGAAAAAAGGAATGAAATTCTTATTGAATTCGGTAATATTATCGATAGCCTGAATATCAGAATAATCGCTTGCATAAAACAATATCAAATCTTTATATCAGCTTTTTCTGATTTCGTCTATCTTGTTTTCAATTTTAGCCTTAATTTCTTCATAATTTACAAAAATTGTCAGAAAATTGTTTTTGAAAGCTCATTTAAGATAGCAATATTTACAATCAAATACACAATTTATGCTTGTCTTAAAAAAATATGAGTGACCTATTGGTGAATAATTTTCTGGTGACTGAGCTATAGAATCGTTTGTTGTTCCAATAATTATTGATTTTTCAATTGGAAAAGATCAAATATTCTTATCAAAGATATTCTTATAATTATTTACTTCAATTATTTGAGAATCTCAGAATTTTTCAATTATTTTTGAAGTTATATCATATTTTTTAGCATTTTTTTCTAAATAAATTATCATTGCTTAAATTATTTTTAGGTGATTTTTACAGCCTTATCAATTGCAGGTACAAACTTTTCAGGATTTTTTTTAAGTTCTTGAATTAAAACATCTCTTCGTATCCATTTTAGCTGTTCTATCTCACTTTCTTGAATTATAAAATCTTCTATTTGTTTTTCTGTGATTGTTTTAAATAATTGAGCAAAATAATTAAATTGTCAGTAAAACCTTATTATTTCCAATTTCTCAAATTCAAAATCAAATAATCAAATTTCTTCTCATGCCTCTTTTATTATGTTACTTTCATATGATTCTCATTTTTCAACAGTTCAAGCAACGGCTGGTCACCATTTTCAAGGATCATTCTTTTTTGAAAAAGACCTTTGAGCAAGAAGTATTTCTCAATCTGAATTCTCTATCCAAAGTCAAGTAGCCCTATAAATATCTTCACTTAAAATATCTGACTTGTTTTTGTATCAGATTATATTATCAAACTCATCGACTATGATTATCTCTTCTATTCTCATGTTATTTTTTAAAACAGCTATCTGTGAAAAACAATTTATTGAATTCTTCTGCGTCTCAATAGTCCGCATAATCCTTATAATATTTATGCTCATTTTCATTTTTTAAAGCATGTTTTATAGGACACCAATATTTTTCAGTTCTTCATCAAACTTCAGCTGCATAAGAAAAAAGTCAATTCACATAAGAACAATATAAACAATTTATCTTCTGTAAGACATTCAGATATTTCAAAAATCTTCTGTCATAAATGAAATGTTCACTTCTTTTTACTCTCTCGATTTTATAAAGCGGAAATGCTGTAAATTGATAAATTATCAAAAAAATATCAAGGATAACAGCTGGAATAATCATAATATAAATAAACGGTGCCGAAAGGATATTTCTAAAACTAGCTGTTATTATATAATAGAAAAATCATTCTTTTATGTATTTTTTTTGTTTTTTAGCTTCCTCTTTTGTAAATAAAACTTTTTTACCGATGATTTTGAAATGATATTTATCTTTCAAAGATTCATATTCTTTATAAAGATCCTTCTTTAATAAATCGATTTTTTCAAGTATTTCAGAAATTTTAGATCTTATCATAAGCTAAATTAAGATTAATAGTGTGTATTCTATTGATTTATTTTAAATATCAATTTATTTTTGACAATAGAATATTTTTAATATAATAACCTCGATCTACAAGAATAATTTCTTTTTTTCAAAAAATATAAAGAATTTATTTCTTCAAGACAAAAAACAGCTCGCAAGAGCTTTAATGATTACCCCGGGTTACAGCCCTCCTTTGTAGCCTGGGGGTTTTTTATTTTAGAAACTTTAAGAAATCTTTCTTTGAAAGATTTCTGCTTTCTTCAAAAAAATCTTCGATTTTTTTTCAGCTTAAAGTCTCATATTTTGAAATCATATTTTTGAATATTTCAAACTCCTGGAATGTGAATCTGAAATGATTTTTAATATAAGAATAATCAATATCCAAAGGTATTTTCAAGATGTATTCGATTATAACGTTTAAAATTTTTTCATAATCTAAATTTTTTTCTAATTTTTCCAAAGCATTTTTATAATCGAATTTTCTTGTCTCTATTCATATTTTATCGGCAGGAACTTTAATTAAAAGCCTCGGAATTTTATATTTCGAACAAACAAATTCTATTCAAAAACTTTCCATATCCACAAATTTTTCTTGTATTTCAATCGGATCATAGATAATTTTTTCGCATGAACTAATTGATCTTATATTTCAAAAATTTATAAAAGCCGGAACAATGAGTTCTTTTCAAGTTTGTTCATTGAAAATTCTTCAAATTTGAATGTAATCAAGTCCTTCACTTGTGTATCAGCAAATTCAAATATTAAAAACAAAATCAGGCTTTTCATTTTCAATATTCCTTGAAAGTGAAAAAATAGCTTCATATGATCAGATTCAGCAAACCAAGTAACTGATATTTATGTTTTTCTTGAGACTTTTGATTTTTTCTTTGACAATGTTCAATTCATTAGATGTTGCAGCTACGATTAATAATTTCATATTTCATATTTAGTATTTAAAAAAGTATAAAAAAAATATCTCAAAATTCAATTCAAATTTATCATTTTGACGTTTCGGTTTGATTTTTTTT
>CAYWJC010000073.1:0-2195 GCA_964458505.1 uncultured Candidatus Peribacteria bacterium
GACAACAGGATTTGCTTTATCATCAATATTTATCGGGGTAGGAATTGTTCAGATAGAATCGTTTCATACTAAATCCTTCCAATTTGAATTAGGATTGAATTGTATAATCATTCCTGAAATTGATGTAGAAGTCGATCAATCTATATTCAAAAGAATATAATCATTTCAGTTTATTGAATCAACTGAAGTTATGTTTAAAGGAAAGTTTATATCCCAAGCTGAAATATCGTTTGAAGCTTGCATATTTTCAGAGAAATAAACTTTTATCTGATCAATGGTTCAATTTCAATTTGCATCGTAAGCTTCAGCATTTTTTGCTGTATTTATTCTTGGTGCAATTTTATCTATCGATGTTTTGGATCATGGAATGAGATCATGAGACACAATATCTTTCACGGCTCAGCTTAAATAAGAAAGAATTGGAGTGCTTGCACTATTTCAAGTTCCTGAAAAATTTATAAGGATTTCATTCTGGTTTGAAATATTTCATGCCCATGCCCAATCGGTAATAGGCAGATTCGTTCATCAAAGGTTTATTGAAAAGCTTCATGTGTTAAAATTTTGTATATATTCTGAAAATTTCACAAGAATTCAGTCTATTTTTCACAAGGCAGAACCATCAATTGTTTCTACTGAATCTATTTCAGGAGGAGTACTATCAATAGTAAAGGCACTGGATAAAGAAGAATTTCATACATTTCAAATTGAATCCATTGCTGTAATCCTGAATTTTGCTATATTTGTATCAATTAAAGGTAAAGTATAATCATAACTTCAAGAATTAACTACATTTGAAGCGATTGTACTCCAGGAATCACCATTGAAAAAATCAAGCTTTATTGAATTTTGATTTAGTTGGGCTCAAGAAGTTGTTATAAGGTTTTTATCCCAAGTGATAGACATTAAATTTCATCAAAGCTTTATTTGAGAAGTTTCAAAAATGAAAATATTTTCATCAACTAAAGGTCATGAATTATCTTTAATCAATGTTATTTTTCAAGATGAATAATTTGGAGTTTTATATGTATTGTCATATGACTTTATAATTATATCATAGGAGGTTCCGTCTGAATCTCATACAGGATCAAATAGATAATTCCACGCTCAAGCATTTCAATTTGTCGTAAGATTTTGTTCTGTTCAAACAAAATTTGATCAATTCCACCAATTATTTGATTTCTTGATTTCAATATTGGATGAACTTAGGGAAGATTGTGAATCAGATGATGTTCAATAAATATTCACGCTTCAACTGAAATATGCTCACGAAGCATTTGAAATGGTTAAATTCGGACTTGTTAAATCTCAAAAATATGTAATTTCTGCTGTATCTTTTAAATTTCACACAGAATCAATTGCTCTGAGTTTTAGTTTATAGGTGATTCAATTTATAACTAGAGGATTTATTGTTGAAGATAAATTGTAGTTAATAGAGTCAGCACTTCATAAATTATTCCAAACCTCAGATCCAGTATATCAGCTTCATCACCAATATGAATTTGTGCTTTGGTTCTTAAAGCTAAAAGAAACAGATCATGATGACAAGTTATTATCTGTTATAAGTGCTGAAATATCTATTCAGCTATTGTTTACATATTTATTTGTTTGAGGAGTTGATCATCAATTTCAAGCATAACTTACATTAATAACAGGTGAGATCGAATCAATCTCAAAATTATTATCACTTACATCATTTGATTTATTTCAAACATTATCTGAAACTTCCAATTTGATTTTCATATTAGCATTATTCAATCAAGCAGGAATTGCCCAGGTGTAACTTCAATCATTGGTTTCATTTGTTGCAATTTGTATATAATTGTTTCAAGAATCAAGGGAATAATAAAGAGTTATTGGATTTGCAGCAAGTCATATATTGTCTGTTATCGCTCAATTATCCCATGTTATATTTATGTCGGACCCTCACTTTTTCTTTATTCAAGAACTACTAGGGTAAGTCAATACATTACCTGGAACAGAAGGTGCGACTTTGTCGATTGAAAAAACTCATCCCTCCTGACAGGATCAAGAGTGTCGATGATCTGTATCGGACATGGCAGGATGTCCAGGCAGGGAAGAGTGAGGCTATTATCATCGATATACGCACCGAGGCGGAATTCGCCAGCGGGCATATAAAGGATTCAAACAACATTGATTCGGGCAACGTCTACACGATCCCGGATAAATGGCCTGAT
>CAYWJC010000074.1:0-7970 GCA_964458505.1 uncultured Candidatus Peribacteria bacterium
AAGTGCAGATTTGAACACAAAGTTCGCATTTTAAATAAGTTTTTCTATTTTTCGCTTACTACGTCGGCAAGATTCATTATAGGTTGCATTATTCAGACAGCTATAAATCATATCAATATTGCCATTGTAACTATTACAAATGGCTCCAAAAGCTTTTGCATGCTGTTTATTGTTGTATCTACTTCTTCATCATAAAAATCTGCAATTTTTATGATGATAGTATCTAGTTTTGCTGTTTCCTCTCATACTTTTATCATTTGCACAAGCATATCAGGAAATAGAGAATCATCCTCCAAACTCTCTCATATTTTTATTCATTTTTTTACATCTTCTCTTAAAAGCAGTACTCTTTGTTTATAAACCTCATTTCAAACTATATCTGAAACAATTCTTAAAGATTCAACTATTGATATTCAGCTTCATAAAAGATCTGAAAAAACTCTTGAGAATTTAGATAATACGATTTTTTTTGTTAACAATCAAAAAATTGGAAGTTTCAATATCATGCTATCGAATTGATATTTTCAATATGGTGTCTTTTTCCAGAAAGATATAAATGCTATTGATCAAAAAATAAGGATAATCACCAACCAAAGGTAATTTACAAAGAAATCACTGACAAAAATCAAAATTTGAGTTAATGGTGGAAGTTTTGATTTATCCCCGAAAATTTCAACTATTTTTGGTACAACTAAAGTCATTAAAGTTGCAACTGATGCGAACATTACTATTATTATAGCGACAGGATATATCAATGCTCACTTGATTTTCTTTCACATGCTGTCTATTTTTTCAACTTGATCAGCAAGCTGCAATAAAGAAACATTTAATTTTCAAGTTTTTTCACCTGACTCAATTATGGAACATTCCGAATCAGAAAAATTATCGTCATAATCACGCAAACAATTGCTTAAATTTTTTCATTGTTTTATTCCGAATATGATACTTTGATACATTTTCTTTAAAATAACATTAGATTCCTGTTTTTCAAGAATTGTTACTGATTTTAGAACTGAAATTCATGCATTAACCATCGTTGATAAAAGCCTAAAGAAAACAACTTTTCATTTTATGTTTATCTTTTGTTTTGCAAGAAGCCAATCATTTATTAAATCAAGACTTAATTTATTGGTTTTCTCTTGAATAATATTTCAATTTTCGGAATCTAGAATTATTAAATTTTCTGACATAAATTTAAATTTAAATATTAATTTTCTTTTACTGCACTATAAACTTCTTCTAATGACGTTAGTCAATTCAAAGCTTTTATTATTCCATCTTGTTCAAGTGAAATCATTCATCAATCAATGGCTGCTTCTCATATAACAACAGAACTCTCTCATTTTATTATACACTCTTTTATTTTTGGTGTGATTTCCATAATTTCATAGATTCAAACTCTTCAAGAATATCATGTACTATTACATTTTTCACATCAATTAGGACTATAGAACAACGGACTTTTCATTTTTTCAATACCAACTCTTGAAAGAAGTTCATTCTTGCTTGTTCTAGATAAAGCCCTTTTAATCATTCATGACATTTTTTCATCAAGATCATCTATATTTATCTCTTTTTTACAAGTACATAATTTTCTAATCAGACGTTGAGCAATTATTACATTAACTGAGGCAGGAAGAAGAAATGATTGAACTCACATATTAAGGATACGAACAATTGTTTCTGCGGCTGAATTGGTATGAATAGTAGATAAAACAAGATGTCAGGTTAATGATGCCTCAATTGCAATATTTATTGTTTCTTTATCTCTTATTTCTCAAACCATTATAATATCAGGATCTTGACGTAATGCCGTTCTAAGTCCAGATGCAAAAGAATATCAGATATCAGGGAAAACTTGACTTTGATTAATTCAATCGATTGTATTTTCAACAGGATCTTCAAGTGTCATTATATTGACATCAGGAGTATTTAATTTTGATAGACAAGAATAAAGTGTTGTTGATTTTCAACTTCAAGTTGGACCTGAAGTCAAAATAATTCCATTAGGCTGAAATATAGCCTTTTCTAAAGCTTCTTTATTGTGTCATTCAATTCATAAAACCTCTAAATCAGGAACTTTTTTGCTTTTATCCACTATACGCATTACAAGTTTCTCTCAATTAACCGTTGGTAAAGTTGAGACTCTTAGATCAATTCATTTTTCATCGATTGTAATAGAAATTCTTCAATCTTGAGGCATTCTTGATTCATCAATTTTCAAATTTGATAAAATTTTATATCTTGCAACTATTTGAGTATGAATAAATACCTGATATTCAAGTACTTCTCTTAAAACTCAGTCAACTCTAAATCTTATTCTTACAACATTAGATAACGGCTCAATATGTATATCGGAGCTTCATGCTTCTACTGCAGAAGAAATAATAAGGTCACATATTTTTTGAGCATTATCTCATTTGTATATTTCATCTCTAAGTTCATTCAATTTGTTCATCTTTAGTTGAACTTATTAATTATTTGTAAATTTTTCTGGTATATTCAGTTAATATTCTCATTGAAAACAGAAATATTATATAGTTTTTCCATTTCTGAATTTATATCATCGATGTTGTTATTCTTTAATGTGTTTAGATTAAGTTTGATAGCATCAAGCTGTGGAATTAAGGATCTGATATCAGATATTGCCTTATTTCAATCCTTATCATTACAAATTTTATTTGTTCATTTATCACATCTTTTTGAATCTAATGATATTTTTGAATAAAGAGTATTAAAATCATTTATTATTTTGTTTTTGATCAAAATATAATCCTCTAATCAAATTCATTTAACATAGAATTGCAGAGTTATATTTCACGTATTATCCTCATTGTCATCAATAATATTATCATTCAGGCTTAAATTATCAATTGTTATCAATAAATTGCTTAAATCAGATAATGAATTTTGATTTTTGGAAATGTTTCATTCTAATTTTCATTCATCATTGATTTTCAATTGTCATGATTCTTGAATATTCTTGATAAAATTCTTAATGTTGCTATTTTTTCAACTGATATCTAGATCTAATTTAAAAATTCAAATATTATTTTTCTTATCCTTATCAAAAGTAACATTGTCGATTCATATTGATGAAAAGCTTTGTAGATTATATTTTTTCAATAAATTTTCTTCAATATAATTTATAAAAGTTTCTAGTGTGATCTTATTGTCAACTCATTTTACAGATCAAGCTGAATCTGAAAAGGTCGGGATTATATTTCATAGAATATTTTTATTATTCTGTATTTCTGAATTATAAAAATCCAATTTTCAAATTTCATCGTTTAACCATTCATTATATGTCTTACCATTATAATCTGGTGATTTAGTCAATGTTGACGTTAATTTATTCTTATCTACGAAAAGATTTTTTGTATCAGTGAACTGATGTTTTGCAAACAAAGTCTGCAAATCATTAACAGAATATCAATAATATTCGATTTTTTTTATATCGGTGAACAAAGTGTTTCATTGAGCTGATATCGATGAAATTTCATCATATTTCGGTATTATGAAATTAAAAGCAAAAATCAATAATCAAATTACTATTATAGAATTTAATATCAATCATCTTATATATCATTGTTTTTCTCTTTTTTCCATATTACATTTTATTATTTGATATAAACTTTAAATCCAGATTCAAAGGTGTTACAGTTGTAAATGCTCACTTTATTCATCAATCAGTGCTTGAATATTTAGAGATGTCTAATTTTTTAGGCAAGTTCATTATGATAAATCAATTATTTTTATCTTGAAGGTTTTCTAAAAATTTTATTGCCGTAACTCTTGAGCTTGAGGAAGGAGTCCCAGGAATAATCGATCCTCAATAAATATCACAGGAAGTTTTCAGCTCTCAAGCTTCATTGATTACTATGCCTTTACATTCAATATCTTTTCACTCATATCTGCTCATATTCTTTATTTCTTCGAATTTATTTAAAACAGATAATATTTTTATTCTTGATATTCAGATTTTATTTTGAATGAATTGAACTTCGGAAGAATTGAGCACATTGTCAGTTTCAAGCTTTCTAGGCAATAACGTATGCAAATTTGTTACGATATTTTTTTCGATTTCAGATTGTTTTTTTGATAAATTGTTCACTATCATGGGCAAAGTTTCACAATCTGAATTTTCATATCATTCAATTGAGTATGATAAATATGAGCAAATCGGAAATGCTCCAACTATATCATTATCCTTGGCTGTCTTTAAATAAGCATCAATCAAGAATAGCGATAAAATAAATATCAATAAAATAACTATTGTTGATGATGTTTTATATGCGATATAAAGAGGATGCTTGATTTCTTTTTTTTCTTGAATTTCTTCAACCTTATTGAAATCTAAATCTTGCAATGACTGAAATATATCATCGCTTCATACATCTGAAGTTATTAGCGTATGACTTTCTTCAGAAACAACATTTTCTATAGGTTCTGATTCTTGCGTAGGATTTTGAATATCTTCTTTGTTAGGAATTTCTTTTTTCTTGAATAGATTTTTAAAAGAAGGAAAAAGGTTTTTCTTTTCTGGGCTATCGGAAGCCACCTCATTCAAATTCATAGTTCCTTCAGATTCAACAACTGGATCATGTGCTTCAGAAACCAATTCCTCTTGGAGCTCTTCTTGTTGTATTTCTTTTAATTGTTCAGAAAAATCATATGATTCTCTACTTTCATTTTTTTTCTTAAAAATTTTAGAAAACGAAGAAAAAATACTTTTCTTCTCCGCATTGTTTAGATCTTCTTCATATTGGTTTAAATTGAGAGTTTCTTCTCAGTCATAAAGAAATTCTTGTTCCTTATTTTCCATATTTGTTTTTATTTAGAACTAATTTACTTAATTCTATCATAATAAAAAAAATAATGCAAAATTATGAATATTTATTGTTTAAAAGTTTTAAAAACAATTCAGTGTCTCAAGATTTTATATTTATTCAATCAGGAAAACTATTTTTAACTATATCTCACCAAGCAGAATCGATTCTCTTATCTAGAACAACGATTATTCACTTGTCATTTTTTGTTCTTATAAGCCTTCAAAGTCATTGTTTAAATTTTAAAATCATATTTGGAAGACTGTACTCATAAAAGCTATCTTTATATAATTTTGATCTTGCTTGAAAAACTGGATCAGAAGGTACCATAAAAGGAAACTTGTATATTATGAGCATTTCAAGATCGGATCCTGGGATATCGACTCATTCCCAAAAACTATCCGTTCAAAATAAAACTGAATTTGAAGATTTTAATTTAAAATTTTCCAACAACTTGTATTTTCCTCATCAAAGTCATTGAACAAGTAAATTTATTCAAAGCTTCTTCAAATCTGGAAAAATCTGCAAAAAAGCTTCTTTGATGGTCAAAAATGATGTAAAAAGGCAAAGAGTCCTTCATCATACCGCACATATTATATCTTTAATAAAGTCATTAACCCTTTTTCTTTCTATCAAGCTTCTGATATCTCAAATATCGGAAGGGATATATACCAAAGCTTGTTTTGAATAATCAAAATCAGATTTTAGTTCATGAGTTGTAAAATCCGATAACCCCAATGTTCCAACTATAAAATCAAATGAATCTCAAATTTTGAAAGTAGCGCTGGTTAATATAGAGCTATCGAGTTTAGACCATAGATTTTCTTTTAAGTAAGATCAAGCATTTAACAATGTATGAAATACTCAGACTCAATTCCTTTCATCCTTATAAACTACTTTTATAAAATTTGAATCCTTCTCATTTTTAAGGATTTCTTTTATTATAACCATATATTCTTCCAATTCTTTCAGATATCCTTCTATTTTTTCAAAAACTTCATCTCAAACCGAGTAAAGCAAATCCAATAAAGTCTGTATCTTTAAATCCAAAGAATTTGAAATATTTAAAATGTTTGGGAAAGATTTATCATTATATAAATCTGGCATGATCAAATATTCTCTTTGATTCCTTTCTTGGTTTAAATCATTTTTCTTGTCTATATACGTTTCAAAAAAATCAAAAATAATACCCACGTGCATCAATATCGACTCTTTTATTTCAAAAAATTTATCCAGACTCAAAAGATTACCTCAAATTACTTTATTATTTTGTTTAAGTATTATTTCAAGAATTTGCAAATTTGTTTCACAAAGTGAATATGAACAATGCTTTTTTAGTGCGTCTGTAATGCTGGCTTCCAAATTATGGGCTTCATCTATTATCAAATTGCTGATTTTAGGAAGAATCGATGATGATTCGTTTTGTGTATCCTGAAAAAGCAGAGAATGATTTACAATAATAATGTTTGAACTTTTTGAATTATTCCTAGCTTTATAAAGAAATTCCTGATTTTTGTAAGGATTGATATTCGATAATACTCTTTTATCTCAAGCATTTACTTCTTTTAGATAAAGAAATTCCTTAGAATAATAATTAAGCTCGTCAAGTTCTCAAGAATCAGTTTCTAAAAGCCAAAATAAAAGTTTTCCTATGAAAATTATCTCTTCCTTTTCTTTATTGTTGTTATTTATGAATTCAAAGAATTTAATTAAACTGAGATAATTCTTTCTTCATTTTACTTTTGAATACAAAAAATCGATTTCGATATTCTTATCTGTAAAAATCTGTTTTAGCTTGGGGATATCCTTATAGACTATTTGATCCTGAAGTCATTTTGTGTTAGTTGATATTATAATCTGGGAACCAGTTTTGACTGAATGCAAAATTGCTGGAATAAGATATGCGAAAGTCTTTCAAATTCATGTTGGTGCTTCAATTATCGAATGATCTTTATTTTTAAAGGACTCATCGATTATTTTTATCATCTTGTTCTGCTCTTCCCTATCTTCTATATTCGATTCCTTAATTGCATTATTTCAGAGAACTCAAAAAATATCAACCGATAATTCTTTATTGACTATGATTTCTTCTTTTTTATATTTTCAGACTTTACTCAAAATCAAGCTTTCTATTTCTTCAAAATCTGGAACAATAAGCTCATCAGATAAGAATTCTTCTATAATTATTGAAAATGAGCTTTTTTCTTTATATAAGGAGTAAATAAAAAATAAGATTTTTTTATTATTAAAACTAAGGTTCCTTAAATTATCCACTAATTTCTCAAGAAGCCAGACTGTTGCAAGTGTATCACTTTTTGCTCTATGTGCATTTTCAAAATGAAATCATAAACTTGTGCAAATACTGGTCAATGATAGGCTTTTTTCTTTATACAACAGAATTTGAGATAATTCAAAAGTATCAACTATATAATTATAAGTACAATCAATTCAATAAGAATTCAAAAATCATACATCAAAACCAACATTATGTCATACTATTATGCTATCTCCGATAAAATCCTTGATTTTTTCTCTCAAAGAAATTATTGTCGGCGCATTTTCTACATCATTATCATAAATTCACGTTATATAACTGATTTCTTCAGGAATGGAAAATCAAGGATTTATTAAACTGCAAAATTCATCTACAAGGACAAAGTTCTCATATTTCAAAAGTGCAATTTCTATGATGGAATCATTGTCTTTATTTAATCAGGTAGTTTCAAGGTCTAGTGCTACAAATTTCATATTTTTCTATAATTTTATATTGTTTCATATTACTTAAATAAAATTATTTTCAAAATTATAAATCCTCAGATTTGTCTGAAGATTTTTCTGATTAACTTCTTTTACAAAGAACGCTGTAACCTTGACTTTTATGATTATGATTAGAATTAACTGTTTCAGAAACTCATCGAAGAGCTCTATGAATAGAATGATCAGTATTATCTGGATAAGTATTTGATGACATCCATATACCATCCCCGCCTCGACCAACAAAACTCCCATCAAGTATCAATCATGGTAATGTAGGAAGAGAAGAAATGATTCAACCCAATTTATTTCATGGTGCTTTCCATCAAGTTGCTAGGGCGTTTGTTAGAACTGTCCATTCCCAATCAGAAGGAAGATGCCATCAAG
>CAYWJC010000075.1:0-1538 GCA_964458505.1 uncultured Candidatus Peribacteria bacterium
AGTAAAAGGTTGAATATTTCTTGTTATTTCCTCAACGTCCGGTTCGTTCCTTGCTCCAGGATTTCCCAATTGAATACCACACTCTTTAGCCATTTTTTGGATATCAAATGCTTTTGACATAAAGCCCCCTTTTTTTTATGCTTCGGGTAAAATCCATTTACCTGTTGTTTTTTTAACTTCAAAGGCATGAAGCCAAGCTGCAACTAGGGAAATTATGAATATTATGGAAAAATCAGGTCTCCATCCAGTTCCTATTTCATCATCAGGTTTTAAAACACAGATTCTCAGACCATTTTTATATATGCCATAGTTATGGTATCCATGATTCCATGATTTGCAGTGTTCAATAACATCCTTATCCATAATTAGAGCAATCGGAGCCATGAAGGGATAATTATCGGGATAATATATTTTAATGCTGTAAATATTATTGCTCAATGTTACAAGCTGACCTTCTGCAAACAAAGTTGTATCATCTTCTTGTTTCATATCAAAAGAGGGAAAATATTTTTGTAAACATTCCTTTTCAAAATTTAATCTTTTTTCGTATTTTGAAACATTTCTCTTAACCCATTTTGGCCTGTGCATAATTTCTCCCTTAAGCATCAAAGATAGTTTTGTCTGAAACGAGTGTAAATCAATTTGAGATTTTGAAGGTTCATGTTTGTGTCTGCTGGTAGTCCTGCAAGTTGAACCAAATTAAAATACATGAGCTCATATGATTCGGTTTCTGAAGTATACGCAAAAATTCTAAGGTTATGATTTTTTTCATTGACAAGCACTGAAATTGCCCTGATCCCATTTCTCCAATGAAAGTTGGTTATGACGACTCTTAAATATTTCTCATCTTCAAGCTCATAATTTTTCATGATTTTCGTTGTTTTATCTCCGAATGACAGGATTGTAGGTATTACTTCCTCGATTTTACCTTCAATGATCATTCTTTTGAAATAACCGAAAACGACGTTGTTTAAAAAGTCCCAAATAAAGTTTTCCATTTTTTCTCTCCTTAAAATGTTAATGAACATCTGTAAAATTAACTTTATGAATTTAAAAAAGAAAAATATAGAAAAAACACAGAAAAAAACTCCCATATCAGGAGTTTTTAATATTTGATAACAAATTATTCATATTTTATCCAGTCAGGATTTTTATTTTTTCTTGAATAGGGAATATTCTTTCAATATTTTTATTTATGTCGTTAAGATGAATCAATATGTAAAAAATAAAGAAACATAATATAAGAATCAGAACACCTTTTCTTCTTTTAAATTTATCAAATTTAAAGAAATTATAGCTTCCACCTATAACCATAAAAGTGAGTATTATGGCTATAATTTTAGAAATCCATGGTGTAACAATTCCAGAATCAGCAATGTTATTGCTGAAATATGGAAAAAATGTCAAAAATGAAAGAATGACAGATCCTGTAAAAGAAAATGCAATAAAACAAACAAACACGAATACAATCAAAAATACGATTATAAATTTTTTCATAAGTTTCCCCTTTAAAAAAAAACCCCCAAAAAAATTAGGGG
>CAYWJC010000076.1:0-4615 GCA_964458505.1 uncultured Candidatus Peribacteria bacterium
TTCACTATTTTTTAAAAATTTTAATAATAAAAATATCTCTGCAAAATGTGAATTTTGTTAGAAATTTAAAAAAACAAATATTTGGATTTTTTTCGCTTATTGGGACATATATCTATTTTCCGTTTTCTGCTTTTGCAAATTCGGACGACTTGCCGTTTGAAAATGATTATTCATTGCCAGCTTTTTATCAGACAAAATGATCAAGCTGAATATTGAAGCTGGAAAGTCCGTATTATTTCATTCTTGTAATAATAAAGCAAATCGTCATATATACTTGAATAATATCTATCATTGCAATAATGATAGGATGAATAATGTTTTTAACTTCAATGTGAAAAGAAGAACAATTCAAAAAAGCGAAAAACGTAATAATTTATTCGATTGTTTGAGTAGTGGTATCTATTTCTTCCTATGCTCTTGTTGATATTATAAATAATCTTTCTTTAAAATAAAAATATGAAAAAATATAAAATTTTAGCTGCATTCATAATTTTTTTATCATATTCATCAATATGAATATCTTATGCTGGTGTTTTTAGTGACATGTGAACAAGTATTAAGAATAGCTTTGATGGAAAAGATTTGAAGACTGATATGATAGTTTGACAAAAATCTAATCTGATCGAATGAAAAGATACTGTCGACACTAGTTTAGGTGTCGATAAACATGAAGTCAATTTCTCTGATAATTTTATCAAAGTCATTGAAAGGTATATATTTTGATTGTTGTGACTAACTACGGTTAGCGTCTTTATTTACATTTGATATATGCTCTTTACTGCTGAATGAAAAGAGGATGAATTCAAAAAAGCATTGAAGGCATTGACTTATGCTGTTGTTTGACTGGCTGTGATTCCTTTATCGTACATTGTTATAAAGATAATTTCTGGTCTTAATTTTTAAAAGTTTAAAAATGAAAAAAATAGTATTATTTTATTTGATTATAGTTAGTCTTTTTTGAAATTTGGTATATTGAGTTGAATGTACATATAATGCAAATTGATCTTTAGCTTCTTCAATGGAAAATTGCGTTCCTACTTGAGCAATGGAAGCGAAACAAAGCAAAAAAAGCTGAATCCCCGGTATAAATGTCTCGAATAATAAATGATATGCTATTGATAATGCAAAAGATAAAGTAATTTATCTAACGCAAAAACTTATAATATTAGCTTGAATCCTTGCAGTCTGATGAGTTGCTTATTCTGGTTTAACTTTCGTTCTTGGATTATGAGATGCTGAAAAAGTTAAAAAAGCAAAATGAGCTTTGAAATGGTCTCTTTTATGATTTGTTGTGGCAATAATTTCACAACAGCTGATAAATGCGACAATCAATTTTATATATAATTTGTCGAATTAGATGAATATTTGAAAAATAGAAAAAAATGAATTCATAAAATTTACTATATATACTATCTTATTTTTGATTCTTTTTATTTGATACAATACAGTCTCTTCTCCGATATCGGAGAAGAGCTTTAACAGTGCGTCAATAAATAATAATACAACAAAAAGAATCACTTATTCTCAAGATGTTTTTGAACTTTGAAAAAAAGAGCAGGATATGCCAAGTTTAATCATAAATTTTCAGCCAAAATATATTAAAATAGATGAAAATCTTTTAAAGATCCTTAAACTAAATACTGATTCAAAAATTTTTAAAAATAAAGTAACCCCTCTGAATTTGATAATAGATTGAAGTAGAACTGAACCTAGATGACAAGTTACATGAAATAAACTTATCTTATCAAGCAAGATTAAACTTCCTGCAGAAACAGTAAAAGTATTCGTACATGAATTATGACATATAATAGATCTTTATTATCTTAATAGTAATTATTGATATGATTTATCAGATGAATTTTATAAGATAAGCTGGATTTCATACAATATCAAAAACAAAAATGCTAAAATCGAAGATTTCGTTAGCTGATATTGATTAACCAATAAATATGAAGATTTCGCTGAAAGTTTTGGATTTTACATTTTTCATAATGAAACATTCAAAAGACTATCAGAAAAAAATAAAAAGCTTAAATTAAAGTATGATTTTTTTAAAAAATATGTTTTTATTGAAAATGAATTCTTGAATACATCATTTTGAAACGAAACAATAAAGTCATATAATTGGGACACAACCAAAATTTCCATAAATTTAAAAAAATATTTGTATTATGTGCGTTAATAATTATAATTGCTCCAGTTAAAAAAATAGTCTTCTCAATTTTTTAAAGTTATACCTATTAGTTGGCATTTAGATAATCTAAAATTTTTTTGGATTAAAAATTGCTAATTAGTTATATTAGATGCAGATCGAAATTTTATTTTCAATTTTAAACTCTCTCATAAAATAAGATCACAACTAAAAATTAATTTCAACTTTTCAAAAATTACATTTTTTTAATTAGCAAAAATAAAAATTTAATATTATTTAATTTACATTTATGAATGATTTTTTTAACGAGCTTGAATCTGATTTAATATGAGACAATACTCAAAATGACAAAAAAAACACAACTGCAGAAACTCCAGAATATTCAGCAACTATCGAGGATAATATAAACTTTCCTATAAAGGCACAAAGACAAAATGATGACATGCAAAGTAATTTTAGTGACAATATAAACTCACCCTGCATTTTTCCAAACCTTAAACCTCAAATGTTACCTCCTTTAGAAAAATGACACACAAGAGTTGTTGTTGTTTGATGACATAATGAGGTATGAAAGAATATGAGCATGATTCAGTATGATAATGAAATGTTTCTTATCGATTGCTGAATCCAATTTCCTGAAAATACAATGCTTTGAGCTAAATATAGTCTTCCTGATATATCATTTCTAATTCCGCATAAAAACAAGATAAAGTGAATCGCGATTACACATTGACATTTGGATCATATAGGATGATTAAAGCATATTTTACCGACTTTATGATTTCCAACTATTTATTGAACGAAACTTACTCTTTGACTAATAAGAAAACAACTTGAAGAAGCTTGAATATTGGATAAGACAAAATTTCAAGTCATGAATCCAGATACTGATTCAATGATGCAAATAGGAAGTTTTAAACTTGAATTCTTCAGAGAAAACCATAATATCCCTGATGCTTGCGGAATTTATATAGAGACACCAAACGCAAAATTGGTACATACTTGAGATTTCAAATTTGATTTTACACCTTCAATCGATAAGCCTGCTGACTTAACAAAAATTTGAGAAATCTGATTGAGATGAATAGATCTTCTTCTTAGTGATTCTACAAATTCACTTAAGGAATGATTTACAAAAACTGAAGCTGATATTTGAGTAGAACTTCATAAAATTATTTCAGAGGCAACTTGAAGAATAATTATCGCAACATTTTCAAGTCTTATTTGAAGAGTACAACAAGTTGTTGGCTCTGCTGAAAAAAATTGAAGAACAGTTTTCTTGAATGGAAGAAGTATGGTTGAGAATATAAAAATCTGAAGAGAATTAGGATTTGTAAAATCTAATCCAAATACAATCAGAAGACTTACAAATGCAATAGAGCAAATTCCAGATGAAAAACAGATAATCTTAACAACATGAAGCCAAGGAGAGGAATTCTCATGACTTTACAGAATGGCATACGGAGAACATCCGATCGTAAAAATCAGGCCTTGAGATTCGATAATATTATCTTCAACTCCAGTTCCAGGAAATGAAAGATGAGTTATTAACCTTATGAATGAGCTGATTAGACTTTGAGCTACATTATATACAAAAGATTGAATGGATATACATACAAGCTGACATGCAGCTAAAGAAGAACAAAAAATAATGCTGAACCTTATAAAACCAAAGAATTTCATGCCTGCCCATGGTGAATTATTCATGAGAGTTGCTCATAAAAAAACTGCAATGAGCCTTGGAATTGCTGATAAGAATAATTTTTTGGCTGATAATTGATCTATAATTGATATTGATCCAAATAAAAATATTAAGAAATCCAAATATAAATTAAAGCTTGAAGAAATAATCGTTGATGGACAATGAATTGGAATTGCAACAAGTCATGTAATTGATGCTAGAGCACAAATGATGAAATCAGGAGTCGTGGTTGTTGTGTTTAAGGCTGATGAGAAAACGAAAAACATTCTTGGGCCTCTTAAAATTGAAACAAGATGACTTGTTTACCTTGATGAAGTTAGGGAAGTTCATAGAATGATCATTAAAAAAGCTAGAACATCTTTTGAGACTACAGTCAAGGATATTCCAGATATAGAAGAAAAAGAACTGATCAAGATTGTAAAAAAAGATGTTGAATCATATCTTGCTTATAAGATTGAAAGAGAACCAATGGTTATACCAACTGTCATTTATGTGTAAAAAATTAATTGTTAGATTTAAAAAAGAGCTTTCGGCTCTTTTTTAATTTTTTATGACCTTAATAACCATTAAATATATATTTGACAAAAAATATGAAGCGAATATAAATATTGCGTTATTCTTGAAACAAAAAAAGGAGGAGCACGGAATATCCACAAAAACTGAATAGTCAGGCAGTACAAGGGGAAACCCAAAAAAAATTTGCGAATCCGTTAGGATTTGCAGGACGCCGCTTTCTATATAGAGTGATTCCATATGAACAA
>CAYWJC010000077.1:0-2236 GCA_964458505.1 uncultured Candidatus Peribacteria bacterium
ATACAATAGAACATGAACAAATCTAGACTATCCAGCATTATTATGGATCGAATATCACTTAAAATCAGGATGATCACTTTTTACAACTCAAAAAATGGATATTTTAAGTGAAAATCTAAAACAATGAATCAGTGATAATCTAGTGGCTTATGTGAAAAATGAGATTAACACACAAGCTACTCATGCGGTAAGCGATATCACTCATTCGCAAACTTATAGCTATTGAACTTGAGATTATACAATATATGCACAATACAACATAAATTGAAATAACAAAGATTATCCTGCTCTTGTTTGGGTTGAATATCATCTGAAATCATGATCTTCATTACTGACAACTCAAAAAACTGAAGTATCTAATGAGAATATAAAACAAAGTATAAGTGACAACTTGGTTTCATTTGTAAAAAACGAAATAAATATACAGGCTACTCATTCAGTAAATGAGATAACAAGTTATTGACCAATACAGTATTGAACTTGAGATTATACCGCATATGCAAAATATAACAGAGTTTGAAACAACAAGGATTACCCGGCATTAGTGTGGGTTGAATATCGCACAAGAATATGATGAACATTACAAACAACAATTAGATATGAAGTTGCCAATAATTCTGAAAAAGATTCAAAATTTCAGCAATTATATTCAGAAGTAAAAAATGCTATTGATAAGAAACTTTGAAAAAGCTTAGCATATTTGCCAACAGATTTTTGGATAAAATCAAGTTTAGCAAAATCAGTTGAAAAACAGTGAGTAAGTAATCAAAAAACAGATAATATTACAAAAACTCAAAAAACAACTCCAAAATGAGTTCCATATGCTGAATATTGATCAATAAATTGACTAAATGAATATATCGCAAACATAAAATATTCTTTTGAATGATTTCCAATTAATATTTCTTTAAAAAATTCAACCTACATAGATTGAACTAAATTGGATCAAAAAATTGATAAAGAAGTTGATAAAATATTAAACTTAAGAATGCTTAATGGATACTCAACATATTATTGAAATATTTTTACTGCCGAAACTCAAGAAACAATAAAATTTATAATGTTTTGATACGATAAAGCCAATGAATGACAACTTGATATGGTTTTAGATTGACTTAGGAAAAAGTGATTTTCAGAAGCTTCACTAATAAAATTGAAGACATATGCATTAAATAAATGAGATAATATAGCCTGAGTCCAAGAAAATATATGGGCAGATATAACATTTGATTTAATTGCCTGATGAGGAGTGCAAATTCTTAAAGATTGAGCCTGAGATATAATTTTTGCCATCTGGAAATGACAAGCAAAAGATGTACTTATAGAATGGTCAAGATTAACAAAAAATCCAGCCTGATTTGCAAAGTTATTCACAGTATGAACAACAAAAGAAGTTACAGCAGTAGGTAAGGCTGTAAAAAATTGATTACTTTCAATTCCAAATAAGAATTGAATAAAATTTGCTTTTAAATATGATAAAGTTCTGCAACATATGGAATGAACGCCTCAATACCTAGAAAGATTAGCAGCAAAAGATTTTAAAAGTTACTTTTATAAAACATTTTCTGAGGATGAAGTGTTTAATTTACAAAAAGAAGCATTTGATAGAGTTAAAGATAGTCAAATAAAGGAATGGTTTAAAAATTGAAAAGAAATAATCATAGATTTAAAAAAGCCAATCTGATATGACAGCAGATCTCAATTACACAATATAACAAGAGTAAGGATAGATATTGCAAAAAACAAACTTAATATTTGAGAATATTTAATACACTGTATTCCATTAAAATAATTTATATTTTTTATTTAAAATCATGATAAATTTCTCAGCAAATAACAGTAATTCTTTTAATAAAGAATGAAATTCGCTATGAGTCATTCCTTTTTTAACAAGAAAAACTTTGTCACCAGAAGTTATGCTAACAAAAGCAACACAAGAAAAAATACTTAAAGAATTATCGAGTGATACATATAATTATTTAAAAGCAAAGTTACCTAAATATATTCTTGAGTTTGTTCTTCCATATTCAATATATTACTATCATTTTAAGAAGTATAATGATTGAGAAATATTTTTTGATGAAAACTATAAACTCTCTGATTCCCAAAAATTTGTTCAAAAAATATTTAAAAAACTAAATAGTATTTGATTATGAGAAGATGAGATGGATTTTAAGAATATCTTATTTGGATCAGAGGATTGAGCTGCATGATGTTATTATTTTTCATGAAATTT
>CAYWJC010000078.1:0-2247 GCA_964458505.1 uncultured Candidatus Peribacteria bacterium
TTTTTCATAACAGCTCTCACAATAAACTATTTCATTCCCATCAGGTGAATAAGTGGTTTTGATATCAATTCAGCATTTATCACATACTCTATCATATAACTTTCTTGGGTTTCTTAGTTTCATTCTATCTAAATGTCTTTGATCTGGATGACTTCTTGGTATTGGTAGATTATGTTTTCTATAGAATTCTAACTCTGGTTTTATAATTCTAAAAGGTTTATTTGTAATTTCACAAAGAATGGCCCAGTTTAATATATCATCAGGAATATCTTTAATGTTTTCTAGTAGTTTTAAGGCTGGGATTGTCTTTGAAACAACTGGTGCAGGATTTTCATAATCAGACCATTTGAATCATTTTCATATTGATAATTCCTTTGAAATAGGAAAATATTCATTTGCCACTGTTTCATTGTATCAGAATGGAGAAATGGAAGTTGGAAAAAATTCTCACCATTCTCAAGTAGTTCTCATGTATTCAATTATTCTTGGAACAAGGATTTCATATTCTTCTTTGGTGTATTGCCTGTTGAAGATACAGTATGAAGCATTTCTGAGTCAATCACAACCAAAACAGTTATTTGAGGAGAAACAATTTGAACAGTAATATAAAAAAGAACTTTCATTACAATAATTCATAAATGAAGATGAGCTGACTTTAAATCATGTTAGTCATTCTAAACAATAAGAAGTTCAACTATCATAATCTATATCATAACAATAAGACATATTCCATCAGAAATACAGAAATTTACAGTTATTCATTTCTTGACTATCATAAGAGTATGATACATTTTTGCAGTTTATTAAATAATCTCAAATACAATTTTCACATGAAATATTATTTAAGTTTTTAGAAATTTTATTAGGAAAATCATAAATTTTATTTGTTTTCAGTTCTGATTTTACTTTAAAATAGTCTTCTTTAGAATATTGTTTATTTTCAATGAAATACTGCTTATTTATCAAATTTATACATCCAATGCAGTCTTTACATCAAATACAATTTTTCAAAAAATAAGAATCTGAACAATCTTGGCACCCATAAAGTCTTACGCTGTTATTACAGTTTTTACAATCAATACATTCAAATAAATTTTCTCAATCAAAAGATTTATAGCAATCCATACAATTTTTAGAATTTGCAATCCAAAAACTATAAAGAATATTTTCCATTTCAACTCATGCAACTGTTAAATAAGAATTTTTAGAATTTCATAAATAATTTGTATAGTCACAATTATCATTCCCGAATCAAAATATATTTACCTTAGGAACTGTTTTAAATAATTCTTCAAACTGTTCAAAAAAACTTCTATTGAAATCAAACTCTCTTCAATAATTCAATGGATTCCATTTATCAGACCACCATTCATCTTGTGAATATACTTTATAATTTTTATCAGGAGAATAAACTGAAATTAGATTTTTTCAGCTTAGGTCACTTTTTGTATGATATAAATTCCTTTCATTTCTAAATGATAGTCTTCTTTGTTGTCTACAATCTGGACAAAAAGTTGGAGAAGAAATATTATATTTTACTCAACCAAAAACTGGTGAAACTTTATCATAAAATTCCAGATCCTTATTTGTAATATCAAAACTAACAGAACAATGTTTACAAACCTTGATTTCTATGACTATTTCTTCCTGCATAATTCAAATTTAATCTAATAAAATAATCGTAGATATCAGCTAGTTGTATTATATATAATATTATTAATAAACAAGATTTATAGAATTCTAACTCAAAAAACTAAATTTTAGTTAATAAAGATAAATAATATTCAATGATATTTTTCAATTTAATTCATAGTAGACAAGCCATGTAATCCTTATTTAATGCCTGTCATTGCATAAATTTCATTTAGTATTGACAATTCATATTAGACATATATAATATATGCGATATATCGTATAAAAGATATATCTTTATCATATAAAAATAAAATTATGTTTGATATTATAAGAAATAAGGGAAACAATAGGATTATTGACATTTCCAACGGTTACAAATGAGAAGATTTAAAGGAAGGGGTTAGATATATCAAGATTCATAAAAGAGACACTCTTATACGTAAGGTGTCCTTATCTCTCTTGATGTTATTAGATAATAGCATTTCATACGTCTCATATATTACATTTAAGGGGATATGACTTATTGGAATCGAAGCATATAACAGGGTAAAGGAATATAGAATCAGAAGAAGCTATGGGTGATTATCAAAATTCGATAAAAAATTTGATAAG